>JAQUNT010000365.1 GCA_028717525.1 Elusimicrobiota bacterium | reverse complement strand
CGATGCAGAACAGGTCGCTCTTGGGGTTGGCCCGCGTGAGCCCTGCGACATCCTTGAGCCTGGGAATGAGGCGCCGCTGCACGCGTACCCCGAAGCACCGCGAGGTGATGGGGAGTATCTCGACGATGCCGGGCCCCGGGCGTGGGGTCCGGGGCGCCGTTCTGGCGGTCCGGGTCTTCATCTCAGCTCTCCTTGGTCATCATATGAATATATGACCGGATGTTCATATATGAGGCAAAAAACGATGCGGGCTCATACCTGGCCCAGATGGGCCAGCACGCTCTGGCTCTCCTTCAATTTCTTGCGCAGGATCTCGGCGATGGGCCGCAGGACGTGGAAGATGTCATGGTCGCGCACGGAGTAGAAGACCGTCGCCTTCTCCTGCCGCGAGGACAGGATCCCCGCCAGCCGCAGTGTGGAGAGGTGCTTCGACAGACCCGACTGCTCGACGCCCAGCTCCTTGACCATCTCTCCGACCGACGCCTCGCGGCTTTTGAGGTGCTCGATGATCTGCAGGCGCAGGGGATGGGCCAGGGATTTCAGGAAATCCGCCTTGATCTTGAAGACGAGGTTCTTGTCCTTCATCAGCTTATATGAATATATGAGAATAATAGCATATCATCGGTCCTTGCGGCAGGCCGCGGGGCCGCGGCCCTGCTCGAGCCGGTCCCGGTAGTGGCGCGCCAGGGCGAGGTAGAAGCCCGGGATGCGTTCCTCCGGCAGGCTTTCCGCGGCCGAAACGGCCCGCCGGTACTGCTCCAGGGCTTCCCGGCAGCGGCCTCGGGATTCCAGCAAGGAGCCCAGGTTGACGCGCGCGGCGATGTCCGCCGGGTCGAGGGCCACGGCCCGGGAGAGGTCCTGCCAGGCCGGGCGGGGCTGGCCGGCCAGCGTGCGCTGCGCTCCCCGCACCGTCAGGGCGTCGGTGCGTCGCGTTCCGAGCGCGACCAGCCGGTCCATCAGCAGGGAGGCCTCCGGGTACTTCCTTTCGCCTTGCAGGGCTATGGCCTGCTGCCTGACGGTCTGGGAGGAGATGCTCATGGCCTGGTCCAGGAGCCCGCGGTCGCCGCCGAGCAGGGCCTGATCGATGAGGATCCGGGCGCGGATGTCCGGGTCGTCTGCGGGCAGGCTCTGGGCGCGCCGCAGGCCGGCCGCGGCCGCGGCCTTGTCGCCGCGGCCGGCCTGCGCCTCGGCGCAACGCAGCAGGGAGAGCGCGCTGGCGGGCATGCGGCAGGGCCAGCGCAGCCAGGCGGTCTCCCCGGCCAGATACCCGGCGCAGAGCGGATGCAGGGTCCCCACGGCGCCGGCCAGGGCCGGAGCCAGCCAGCCCGGAGGCCGGGCCGGCGGTAGTGGAAGTTCCGCCGGTCCCGGCCGGCCGGACGTCCTTACGGCCGGGGCCGGCGGTAGTGGAAGTTCCGCCGGTCCCGGCCGGCCGGACGTCCTTACGGCCGGGGCCGGGCCGGCCGAGGGCCCGCGCCGGGCGCGGCGCCAGGCTTCGGCCGCGGCGCAGGCGGCCAGGACGTCCAGGCAGGGCAGGGCCGGCTCGAAGTAGCGCCTCTCCCAGGACATCGGACTGTGCACGACGAAGAAGTAGAGGGCGACCGCGCCCAGCAGCTGCGCCCGCGGCTCGCGCCGCTTCCAGAATAGGAACAGGCAGGCCAGGGGCCACAGGACCCAATGGACCCCCAAGGCCAGGACGAGGCGTCTGAGCGTCGAGCCCAGATAGGCCAGCGGGCGCTCGCGGATCTCGGCCAGCGCCATGTCGCGCATGCGCTCGACCGGGCCCGGGGAGGCCAGAGGGGCGGTGTCGAGCCTGCCGGCCAGCACGTCCTGGTAGCCGTAGCCCGCGGTGTTCTCCACGTAGCCCAAGGAGGCGGCGTAGAGGTTGCGGGCGGCGGCCCCCTGCTCGAAGGGGAGGAAGGCTTGGAAATGCCCGTAGTTGCGGACGGCCCAGGGCGCCAGGAGCAGGTAGGAAGCGGCCAAGAGCAGGGCGGCGCCCCGCCTCAGGCGGCGCAGGTCCGCGGAGCAGGCGAAGACGGCCAGCAGGAAGGGGGGCAGCAGGAACAGGGTCGAGCGGCAGAGCAGGCTCAGGGCCACGGCCGCGCCGGCCAGGACCGCCCGCGACGCCTTAGGTCGACTCTGCCAGCACAGCAGGGCGGCGCATACGGCCAGGACGAGAAGGCCGAAGAAGGGCTCGAGGTTGTAGCTGGGCACCTCGGCGATGAGACGCGGGTCCAGAGCGACGAGCAGGGCCGTCAGGAGTCCGGCCAGCGGCGAATGGGCGAGCAGGCCGAGGCCGGCCGCGGCCGGGACCGCTGACGCGGAGATGAGGGCCTGCCAGCGCGGGAAGGGCAGGCGCAGCGGGAACCAGCTCTCCCTGGTCAGGGCGATGAAGGAGGGGAAGAGGGGGCTGCGGAAGGCGCTGGGCTCGTCGTTCTCGCCCAGCAGGCGGTGCGAGACGAGGTTGTCGGCCAGCACCTTGTAGTCGGGACGCGCGAAGAGCACGGGCTCCCGGCTCTTCTGCCAGCGCAGGGCCAGGCCGCAGAGGCAGATGAGGCCGAGCCAGGACAGCCAGACGCCGCGTCGCATCGTCATGGGCGTGGGATGCTCTATGGTATCATAGCCGGGCTCGATGACCAAGGTTCGCGGGGCCGTCCTGGCGCGGGCGGCAACGGCCGCGGCGCTCTCCGCGGCCGCCGCCCTGGCGGCCCTGGAGCTGATCCTGCGCCTGGGCGGCTTCCTGGCGGCGCCGGCCGAGCCGGCCTGCGACGCCTTCTCCGGCCCGCGGCGCGACCGCCGGGCCGTCCTGTTCATCGGCGACTCCTGGACGGGCGGCGCCGACGCGCCGGCGGGCGCGGGCTACCCGGAGGTCCTGGTGCGGCGCCTCAACGAGCGCGGACCGCGGCGGCCGGTGCAGGGGTTCAACCTCGGGAGGGGCTCGCTCAACTCCGCGGAGGCCGCGCTCCTGTTCCTGAAGTACTACCGGGACGTCCGTCCCGCCGTGGTGGTGGCGCTGGTCGGGATCAACGACCTGTGGAACACGGAAGACGTGGCGCTGGCCGGCCGGCGGCTCAACGCCGAGCTGGGGCGCGCGCCCCTGCCGGCCGCGTCCCGTTGGGGGGACGGCCTTCCGGCCCTGGCCGGGCGCCTCAAGCTGGCGCGGCTCTGGCGCATCCTGCGCTATAGGATGTTCCGGCGCTGGGAGCTGGCCGGGCCGCACCCTTACAACAGGTACGTGATGCCGTACTTCGAGCTGCACGGCCAGGGCCGGGTGGAGGAGGGCCGGCGCTACCTCATCGCCAACCTCGGCCGCGCCTCGTCCTACGATGATTTCTACCGCGTCATGCTCTACTCCTTCTCCTACGACGAGGAGGCCGCGCAGAAGTACCTGAAGGAACGCGGGGTCTGGAGGCCCGGTCTGGTGCGCTACCGGATCGACCGGGACCAGAGGCGGCGCGCCCTGCGCGAGAAGTACGCGATCTTGGAAGGGCACCTCAGGGACCTCAAGGGAATCTGCGACCGCGACCGCGTCGCGCTGATCCTCCAGGACTACCCGCACCTGGACCCTGCCGTGGCCGAGCTCAACGGCGCCCTGCGCGGCAGCGCGGCGAAGCTGGGCATCGAGTTCGTGGACCACTATGCCCTGTTCCGGAAGGAGCTGGGCCGGGCGCGCTGGAAGAGCCTCCTGACCCGCTCGCACGTGAACGGCGAAGGCTACGCCCTCATGGCGGACAACCTCCTGCGGCACAGCTCCATCGCCCGATGAGCGCGCCGAATTGGTATCATGGCGCCATGTGCGCTCTCCGCCGCGCCCTGACGCTGGGCGTCCTGCTCGCCGCGGGCTGCGCGGCGCCCGA
>JAQUNT010000364.1 GCA_028717525.1 Elusimicrobiota bacterium | reverse complement strand
GGCCTGCTGGACCTTGAAGAAAGCGGCCTTGGCCCAGGACAGGAACTCCTCCGCCCGGAACCCGGGGTCTCGCTCGCGCAGGCGGGAGAGCCCTTCCTCGAGACGGCCGTCCGCCTGGGCTGCCAGGCCCCGCTCGATGGTGGCCGACACGTAGCGAGAGTTGCCCGCGGTCAAGAGGCGGAACGCTCCGTAGACGATGGCCAAGGTCAGGGGGACTCCGATGAGGGGATGAGCCTCGGCCCAGCGCGCATAGGCCGTGAGGAGGTCGAAGAGGAAGTCCCCGTGGTGATGGCGGTGGTGGGAGTATCCTCCGGAGTAGCTGGCCCCGCCCGAGTAGCTGTGGCCCGAGGAGAAGCTGCCGCCGCTGGAGTAGTCCCCGCCCCCGCCGGCCCGGCAGTAGGCGAGCGCCTCCAGGAGGAGCGACAAGGCCGCCCAGGGCATGAGAGTCTTATACCAATTTTGGTATCATTAGGCGTTTGCGCAATCCGCATGCTTGAGGAGGCGTCAACTTGAAACGCAAAGTGGTCGTGACCGGCATCGGCCTGGTGACTCCCCTGGGGCTCGGCACGGAGCCGACCTGGGAGGCTCTCATGGGCTGCCAGAGCGGGGTCGGCCTCATCACCAAATTCGACACCGCCCAGTTCTCCACCAAGATCGCGGCCGAGCTCAAGGGCTTCGACCCCCTGCGCTGGATCGAGAAGAAGGAGGTCAAGAAGATGGACCCCTTCATCCAGTACGCCGTCGCCGCCGCGGACTTCGCGGTCAAGGCCTCCGGCCTGGTCATCGACGCGGCCAACGGCCCCCGGGTGGGGGTCAACATCGGCTCCGGCATCGGCGGCTTCTCCACCATCGAGAACCAGCACACCGAGCTCATGCAGGGCGGCCCGCGCAGGATCTCGCCCTTCTTCATCCCTTCCTGCATCATCAACCTGGCGGCCGGACAGGTCTCCATCCGCCACGGCGCCAAGGGACCCAACACCGCCACTTGCACGGCCTGCTCCTCGGGCGCGCACGCCATCGGCGACTCCTTCCGCATCATCCAGAACGGCTACGCGGACGCCATGATCTGCGGGGCCGCGGAGGCGGCCATCACGCCTCTCTCCGTGGGCGGCTTCGGCAACATGCGGGCCCTCTCGCGGCGCAACGAGGAGCCCCAGCGCGCCAGCCGGCCTTTCGACAAGGATCGCGACGGCTTCGTCATGGGCGAGGGCTCGGGCATCCTGGTCATCGAGGAACTCGAGCACGCCAAGGCCCGGGGCGCCAGGATCGTCGCGGAGCTGGCCGGCTACGGCATGTCCGGCGACGCCTACCACATCACCTCGCCTTCCGAGGACGGCGACGGCGGCTGCCGCGTCATGCGGAACGCCATCGCGGACGCGGGCATCAAGCCCGAGCAGGTGGGCTACATCAACGCCCACGGCACCTCCACTCCCGCCAACGACAAGCTGGAGACCATGGCCGTCAAGAAGGTCTTCGGCGAGCACGCCCAGAAGGGGCTCATGGTCAGCTCGACCAAGTCCATGACCGGGCACCTGCTCGGCGCGGCCGGCTCGGTGGAAGCCGGTTTGTCGGCCCTGGTCGTGCAGCCGGGCCAGGTCCCGCCCACCATCAACTACGAGAACCCGGACCCGGAGTGCGACCTGGACTGCGTGCCCAACAAGGTGCGCGAGACCCCGGTCGAGTACGCCATGTCCAATTCCTTCGGGTTCGGCGGGACGAACGCCTGCCTGGTCTTCAAGAAGTACAACGGCTAGCGACCTGCCGTTGAAGGGACTCCCGAGCCGCGAAGCGGCTCGGGAGTCGACTCGGGACCGCTGCGCGGTCCCGAGTCCATTCAAAAGACCGGCCTAACGGCGCCTATCTCTTCGCCGCGGCGGCTTCCAAGTTCTTCGCCGCGAACTCCCAGTTGACGATCTTCCAGAAACTCTCCACGTACTTGGCCCGCGCGTTGCGGTAGTCGATGTAGTAGGCGTGCTCCCAGACGTCGCAGGTGAGCAGCGGGACGCAGCCGTAGGTCAGGGGCGTGCCGGCGTTGGGGGTGGTCTCCACGGAGAGCTTGCCGTCCCGGAGCACCAGCCAGGCCCAGCCGGAGCCGAAATGCCCCACGGCCTTGGCCGTGAACTCCTCCTGGAACTTCGCCAAGGAGCCGAAGGCCTTAACGAGCTCCGCCGCCAGCCTGCCCTTGGGCTCGCCGCCGCCCTTGGGCGAGAGGCTGTTCCAGTAGAAGGTGTGGTTCCAGACCTGGGCCGCGTTGTTGAAGAGCGGGCCCTGGGGCGCCTTGCGCACCACCTCCTCCAGCGAGGTCTCCGCGGCCAGGGGGCTGCCGGCCAGCAGCTTGTTGAGGTTGTCCACGTAGGCGCGGTGGTGCTTGCCGTGGTGGAACTCGAGGGTCTCCGCGGAGATGTGGGGGGCGAGGGCGTCCTTGGCGAAGGGCAGTTCGGGCAGTTCGTGGGTCATGTTTCCTCCATGGGCCGGCAGGGGCCGGATGCAGACTCAGGAGACCATTTTAGGTCGGGCTTGTCAAAGGCCGGTCAGACGGGAGGGGCCTCCGGCGGCTCGGCGTGGATGATCACGCGGCCGAGCTCCGGGACCGTGGCGCGCAGGTGCTTCTCCAGGCGCACGGTGAGCTCGTGCGCCTCCTTGATGGGGGTCTGCGGGGCCAGGACGCAGTGCAGGGACAGCGACAGCTCCCCGCCGGACCGGCTGACCTTGAATTCATGGGGGATGAAGGGGGTCTTCTCGGAGACCGCGAAGCCCTGCAGGCTGCGCAGCACGCGGCGCTCGCCCTGGGGGTCGGGCCGGCTGAGCCGGCACTCGCCGCCGGGCTCCAGGTGCGTGACCACGGAGGCGAGCCGGGGCACGCGGCCGCGCAGCTCGGCCTCGAAGCGGCTGGCCAGGGCGTGCGCCTCGTCCAAAGAGAGGCCGTCGGACACCTCGAGGTGGAGCTCCAGGGAGAGGCTGCCGTCCTCGTCGCTGAGGCGTATGCCGTGGGCGCCCAGGCCGTGGCGCGCGGCCAGCACCCGGGCCATGGTGACCGGGCCGTCGTCGTCCGAGCAGGGCTCCACGTGCACGACCACGTCCGCGCCGGGCAGGGCCGCGCGCACCGCGGCCTCGGAGCGGTCCGCGGTCTCGTGCGCGCGCTCCAGGGCGGTCTCGTGGCTCACCGTGATGACCACGTCCGCGAAGACCGCGGGGCCGCTGCGGCGCACGCGCGCCTGGCGGACCGCGATGACGCCGGCCACCTTGGCCGCGGCCGCCACCTTCTCCTGCAGCTCCTTGGGCGCCGCGTCGAGCAGGTCGTCCACGGACTTGCGCCCCAGCCGGTAGCAGATCCAGATCACGATGCCCGCCACGCCCAGCGCCGCGACCGAGTCCGCCCGGGCCAGCCAAGGCAGGTCCAGGCGCTTGGCCGCCAGCACGCCGAAGAGGCCCAGGAGGACCACGCACGACGACCAGATGTCCGTGGAGAAGTGCAGCGCGTCGGCCTCCAGGGCCTGGCTCTGGTACTTCACGGCCGCCCGGCTCAGGGCCCGGGAGCGGGAGTAGTCGATGGCGATGGAGAAGAGGACCACGGCGAAGGACCAGACGTTGACCTCGACCTGCGCGTCCCGGAAGAACAGGCGCTCCACCGCCTCCCAGATGATCCAGACGCAGGTGACCAGCAGCAGGACCGTCTCGAAGAGGGCGGAGAGGTTCTCCACCTTGCCGTGGCCGTAGGCGTGGTCCTCGTCGGCCGGGCGGCCCGAGACGGAGACGGCCCATAGGGTCATGGCCGCGGCCACCAGATCCAGGCCGGAGTGGGCCGCCTCGGAGAGTATGCCCAGGCTGTTGGTCCACAGCCCGATGGCCAGCTTGG
>JAQUNT010000363.1 GCA_028717525.1 Elusimicrobiota bacterium | reverse complement strand
GTCTGAAATCCGATATGTCAAGAAAGAACGGCCGCAACGGGCGGGACGCCCCTGGTCGGGGACCCGGGGATCGAACCCGGAACCTTTCGCACCCCAAGCGAACGCTCTACCATTGAGCCAGTCCCCGGCCATGGGCGTCCGTCCGGCCTTCTGCGGCCGCATAAATCCTATCACTTCGCAAGCTCCGATGCCAGTTCCTTCAGTTCCTTGCCCACCTCGTGCAACAGCCGCGCCGCGGCGCCCCCGGCGCCGACGGCATCGGAAGTCCCGTCGGCACCGTCCGGACGAAATCCCGTACGGACGGCCCGCCGCCGCTCGAGCAGGGCCTTGCGCGCCCCGGCCGCGGTCAGGCGCCTGCCCACGAGCAGGCGCTTGATCTCGAAGATGGTCTCCAGGTCGGCGCGGCCGTAGCGGCGGTGGCCGCTGGAGCGGCGGGCCGGCCGGGGGAAGCCCACCCGGGCTTCCCAGTAGCGCAGGGTATACGGGGCCACCTGGGCGATGCGGCAGGCCTCGCCCATGGTGAAGAAGTCCTGATCCGGGATCAGGGGAGCTTCCGCGTTCACGGCTGCAGGAGGTTCTTCGACGCCTTGAAGCGCACGCCCTTGCGCGGCGGCACCGTCACCTGCTGTCCCGTCTTCGGGTTGCGCCCCTGGCGCTGCTGGCGGTGCTTGACGCGGAAGGTCCCGAAATTGGAGATCACGACCTTCTCCTCGCGGCCCAGCGCCGCGCGGATGGTCTCGAACGTCGTCTCCACGGCCTGCGCGGCCTCGCCCTTCGTGGACAGCACCTTGGCTACGGCTTTGATGATGTCTAGTCTATTCATCGTCTCTTCCTCCTTCGGGGTCGGGGCCTTCGCCCTCGGCTCCCGGAGGCTCTTCCTCCTTGGCGAGTCTCTTCTTGGATTTGTCCTTCTTGAGGTCCTTGAAGATGTCCTCTGGCTTGAGATTCTTGAGGTCGGCCTTGAACTTGCTGACCTCGTCCTCGGTGATCGGCTTGCTCAGGGTCTGGCAGTTGGCGAAGACCTTCTCCTCCACGAAGATGGGGCAGCCCGCGCGCACCGCCACGGCGATGGCGTCGGACGGCCGGCTGTCGAGGTCCACGACCTGGCCGTCCTTGACCACGCGGATGCGGGCGTAGAAGGTGTTGTCCTTGATGTCGCAGACCACCACCTTCTGCACCGTGAAGCCCAGCTGCGTGATGGCCCCCAGGAGCAGGTCGTGGGTCAGCGGCCGGGGCAGGACGATGCCCGAGAAGCGTATGGCGATGGCCTGGCCCTCGGCGATGCCGATCCAGATGGGCAGGAGCCGGCTGCCGGAGAGCTCTTCCAGGAAGATGATGCATTCGTTGGCCGTCGTGGCCAAGGAGTAGATGTGGACCTCTTTCTCCACGGAGTGAGGCCCCGCGCCCTGGGGGCCGCCGCTTTCGTTCTTGGCCATGGATTCAGCTCCGTTTGCCTGCCACCGGACCGCCTGCGGACCGGTGCCGGCCCTTGAGACGCTGGGTCAGGGCACGCTCCCGGCGCAGGCGCTTGATGTTCGGGATGTGCTTGTAGACGATGAGCAAGGAGGCGGCCAGGGCCGCGACGGTGTAAGGGTGCGGCGCGCCCAACAGCAGGCAAAGCAGGGGCAGGGCCGCGGCGGAGCAGAGCGAGCCCATGGAGATGTGCCCGCTGGCCCACATCCCGCCCAGGAAGCCCATGAGCGCCAGGGACATGGGCTGGGGGGTCAGCGCGGCGAAGACCCCCGCCGAGGTGGCCACGCCCTTGCCGCCCCGGAAGCCCAGGAACACCGTCCAGTCGTGCCCGACGATGGCCGCGGTCCCGCAGAGGACGACGAACCAGGGCTGGCCCGGATAGAGGCGCTGCGCGATGAGCACCGGCAGGAAGCCCTTGAGCGCGTCGACGAGCAATGTGACGGCGCCGGCCTCGGCCCCGGCCACCCGGTAGACGTTGGCCGCGCCCGGGTTGCCCGAGCCGCGGTCGCGGATATCGATGCCCAGGAGCCGGCGCACCACCAGATAGCCCGTGGGGATGCCCCCCGCGAGGTAGCTCAGCGCGACGAGCGCGGCTTGGGCCCAGAGGTCCGTGGTCATGGGAGAAGCGCCGATTGGCGAAGAAGTGTAGCAAAACCGGGCCGGCTTGGCTAGGAGTTTCTCCTTGTGGAGGCGAGCTTTTTTTGAAGGCGCTCCCAATTCTCCTTGGTCAGCCTCAGGCGCAGCCGGATGCGGTCCTTGACCGCGCTCTCTGAGAGCACCTGGCAGGATTGCCGCAGCCAGGAGGTCAGGGCGAAAGCGCGCTCCGGCGGCAGTTCCACCTCGCGCAGCAGCCAGCGCCGGGACAGGCTGCTCTGCACGGCGGCGAGGGCCGCGGAGAGCCCTTCGCCCGTGGCGGCGGAGACGAGGACTGCGTCGGGATGGCGGCGCTCCAGGTCCCGGCGCTCCGCGCCGTCGAGCAGGTCGACCTTGTTGAAGAGCAGCGCCTGCGGGACCTGCTCGGCGCCCAGCTCGCGCAGGGTCTCGGCCACCGCGGCCTGCTGGGCCGGGGCCTGGGCCGAGGCGGCGTCGGCGACCACCAGCAGGCAGTCGGCCAGGACCGCTTCCTCCAAGGTGGAGCGGAAGGCGGCGATCAAGGTGGTGGGCAGGCGCCGGATGAAGCCGACCGTGTCCGTCATCACGGCCCAGGAGCCCTCGGGCAGGCGCACCCGGCGCGCGGTCGGGTCGAGGGTGGCGAAGAGCTTGTCGTCGGCGTAGACCCGGGCGGAGCCGCGCGTGAAGGCGTTGAGCAGCGAGGACTTGCCCACGTTGGTGTAGCCGATGAGGGCGACCTGCGGCACCGGCACGGCCAGGCGCCGCTCGCGGCGCAGCAGGCGCGCGGAGCGCACGGCCTCGAGCTGTCGGCGCAGGTGCTGGATGCGGTAGGAGATGTGGCGCCGCTCGTACTCCAGCTTGCGCTCGCCGGGGCCGCGCGTGCCGATGCCGCCGACCTGCTGCGAGAACCCCCGCCAGGAGCCGGTCAGGCGCGGCAGCATATAGGACAGCTGCGCCAGCTCGACCTGCAGGCGCCCCTCGCTGGTGCGCGCGCGCTTGGCGAAGATGTCGAGGATCAGGCGCGAGCGGTCGATGATCTTGGCGCGGACGGCGGCCTCCAGGGCCTTCTGCTGCGCGGGGGAGATCTCCCGGTCGAACACCACCGTGGCGGCCCGGCGCTCGCGCGCGGCCGCGGCGATCTCCGCGACCTTCCCGGCGCCGACGAGGGTGCCGGGGTGGTAGCGCGCCAGGGCCTGGGCGCAGGCGCCTACCACCTCGCCGCCGGCGGTCTCCACCAGCCGGTGCAGCTCCGCCAGGCTTGCGGCCATGACCTCGGCCTCGGCCTTCAAGCCCACTCCGACGAGGAGGACCCTCTCGCGCATCGGCTAGTAGAGCATGACGTCGGGGATGCTGCCCTGCAGGCTCCGGCGCCAGAGCTCCGCGGTCCGGGCCAGGAGGGACTCCAGCGGCGCGTAGTCGTCGCGGAGCTCCGGGGCCCGGGCCAGGTCGCCGGGGGACGGGACCAGCTCGCGGTCGAGCATGGCCTCGACATCGGCCCTGGCGAAGGGCCGTGCCCGCCGGGAGGCTCCGGCGTCCGCCAGGGGCCCGTCGGAGGCGAAGAGGAGGACGTTGGCCAGCCCCCGGTACTCGTCGCTGCCCGCGAAGGCGCGGACTTCCGGGAAGACGCCCTGGAGGGTCTTGTAGGCCGCCAGCCAGGCTTCGTCTCCGGGCGGCCGCAGGAGGCTCACGATGTTGACGGCGACCAGGCCCCCGGGCTCCAGGCGCCTCCGCATGGCCGAGAGCGCCTCGCGGCTGAAGAGCTGGAACGGGGGCGG
>JAQUNT010000362.1 GCA_028717525.1 Elusimicrobiota bacterium | reverse complement strand
GGCGCGACCGCCCGGCCGGCGGGAGTTCGTTCCGGCTGCGGCTGACCCGCCTGGGCTACGAGAAGCAGATCGCCATCAAGGCCCAGGAATCGCTGAACTACTACGAGTCCAAGGAGATCCCGACCAAGTGGGCGTACTGGCTCACGGACCTCCAAGGCCGTCCGCTCTACGACCGGGGCAACGGGCTCCTCACCGAGGCCGGCGAGGAGCTCTATACGCGCGTGCTGGCCAACCGCCCGACCTTCTGGAGGCTGCGCACGGGCGTGGTGCGCGGCAACCGCGCCGTGCCGCCGGAGCTGAGGCCCAAGCCTTTGCCCCCGCCACCCGCGCCCAAGCCCCCGGCCCCCCGGCCCCCGGTCCCGGGCGTGTCGGCCGCGGCGGTGCCGGTCTCGACCCAGACCGCGGTCTCTACAGCGCCTGTGCCCGCTCCAGCCAAGGCGCGATAGTCCGCTCCACGGACCGGAACTCCTCGGGCGCCAGGCCCGCGCTGAAGCGCAGCTCCAGGGCCTTGCGGCGCAGCTTCTTGAGCCAGAGCACCGCGGCCGCGGGCACGAAGCTCAGCCGGTAGAGGGTCTCCGCGCGCGCGCGGTCGCCCAGCTCGCGCAGCAGGAACTCCCGGGCCTGTTCCGGCCGGCCTTCCTTGAAGAAATAGGCGGCGGTCTCCAGGACCAGCTCGCTGCGCCGCAGCTCGCGCTCGGCCGGCTGCGGGCCTCCGGCCTCCAGGGCCATGACCGCCTCGCGGAAGGTGGTCTCGTGGTCGCGGGTGATCTGGGCCTCGTGCACGGTGCGCACGGACAGCGGCTCCGGGATGGCCCCGACCTCCAGGCCTCCGGCGAGCATGCGCGCGTAGAGCTCGGTGTCCTCCAGGATGCGCAGGTCCTGGCGGAAGAGCCCGTGCTGGGTGAAAGCCTCGCGGCGCACGGCCACGTTGGTGGTCACATAAGGCAGGAACTTGTCGCCCACCGCGTACCAGCCGGGCACGCGGCCCTGGGGGATGGCCCGCCCGGGCTCGAAGAGCCGGCCCATGACGCGGCCGAAGCGGCGCAGGTAGGCGTTGGAGAACCAGAAGCCCGCCCCGGGCCGGGCCTCCGCGGCGCGCCGGAACTCCGCGAGCCTGCCGGGCAGGTAGAGGTCGTCGCTGTCGAGGAAGGTCACCCAGCGCCCGCGCGCGCCGCGGATGGCGAGGTTGCGGCAGGCGTGCTGGCCGCTGTTGCGCTCCATGCGCAGCAGCCTCAGGCGGGGGTCGCCGGGCAGGCGGCGCAGCAGCTCGGGAGTCTCGTCGGTCGAGCCGTCGTCCACCACGAAGAGCTCGAAATCACCCTCGCTCTGGCCCAGCACGCTCAACACCGCGGCCGCGCACATGCGCGCCACGTTGTAGGTGGGCATGACCACGCTGAAGAAGGGCTCGCGCTCGGCCATGGTCAGTCCTTGAGGAGTCTCCGCCGGGCCGAGACCAGCCCCTGGCAGCGCGCGTAGAGGCCGAAGCCGGCCAGGTACAGCGCCGGGGAGGCCAGGGCCAGGAGCAGGGACGCCTGCTTGAAGAGGCGGTAGCCTCCGCCCAGGGACCGGCCCAGCGCGTTCCAGCTCCGCCAAGCTCCGGACAGGTCGCCGCGGTAGCGGCTCAGGAAGAGCTCCTCCTGCAGGACCTCGGCCCGGCGGCGCCGCAGCTCCCGCTCCGCGAAGGCGGCCCCCCGCTCGCGCAGGCGCCGGTCCAGCTCCGCGTCGAGCAGGGCGCGCACGCGCAGGTGCTCGGCCAGGCGCACCGGGTCGCGGTAGAGCCCGGCGTAGAGGTTGGCGCCGTGCACCCGGCGCCAGGCCAGGGGCTCGGCGACGGTGCCCAGCGGGGCGAAGAAGAGGGCGTGGGTGTAGAGGTACTCGTCGGCGCAGAAGGTGAGGCCCGCGGGGATGGGTCCCACCTGGCGCAGGATGTCCCGGCGGAAGCAGAGGCCCGTGGTGCCGGTGAACAGGGCCGGGCCGGCGAGGAAGTCCTCCAGGCGCAGCACCGCGGGAGCCTGCGGCAGGCGGCCGGGCAGCGGCCGCAGGTCCGGGCCGACCTCCTGGCACCAGTGCTGCACCGCGCCCAGGCCCGGTTCGGCGCGGAAGCGCTCGGCCACGCGCTCCAGCTTGTCCGGGCGCCACCAGTCGTCCGAGTCGAGCAGGCAGACCAGCTCTCCCGAGGCGGCCGCCACGCCGGCGTTGATGGCCGCGGCCTGGCCGCCGCGCTCCTGGTAGACCGGCTTGACGCGCGCGGAGAAGGACTCGATGACCCGCCGGGAGCCATCCGTGGAGCCGTCGTCCACCACCACCAGCTCGACGCGCTCCTTGGGATAGGTCTGGCCCAGCACGCTCTCGACGGCCTGGCCCAGGAAGCGGGCGTAGTTGTGGTTGTTGATGACGGCGGAAACGAGAGGCTTGTCCTCTGCCATGACGGGCCTGGGGCGCAGACCATCTTACAATATTGACTATAATCCCGAAGGATGCGAACCGCGAAGGAGGTCTATGCCGCCCTCTGGCGCATCGCGCTGCCCGCGGCCGGGCTGGCCGCCGCGGTCCTGGTCCTGGCCGGGAGCCTGGGCGACTGGGCGGCTGACCCGGGACGCTGGCAGCGCCAGTCGGGGGATTTCTACGCCGAGCAGGGCCGGGCCCTGATCCACGGCTACGCGGAGCCCACGGTCTCCGCGGCCGCCCCGGGCGAGGCCGTGGCCGCCGCGCTCTTCTGCCAGCCCGCCTCCCAGGCCGTCCAGGTGGCGGCGCGCGGCGCGTGCCTGCTGCTCTGCGTCCTGCTCGCCTTCGCCCTGGGCCGCCTGCTGCATTCCGCCCCGGCCGGCGCTCTGGCCGCGCTTGGCGCGGCCCTGGTGCTGCCTCCGAGCCTCTACAGCAACCGCTGGTACTACGACCTGCAGGTCCTGGCCGTGGGCTGCGCCTTGGTCTGGCGGGCGCGGGCCCCGTCCCCCTGGCGCAGCGTGGTCTTGGGCCTGGCCCTGGGCGCGAGCCTGACCGTGCAGTCCGCGCTCCTCTTCTTCCCGCCGCTCCTGGTCCTCTGCGAGTTGGCCGGGCGCAAGGACAGGGACGACCCGTCCTGGCGCCTGCAGGCCCTGCTGCTCTGCGCCGTCCCCCTCCTCTTCGTCATCCCCTGGGCCGCGGCGAACTGGCAGCTGCACCGCCGCTTCATCCCCTTCGACGACGGCCGGGCCCGGCCCCTGGTCGTGGCCGGGGCCTTGGGCTACGCTTCGTTCGCGCAGGGGCGCTGGGAGGCGGCCCTTTCCTCGGCCCCGCCGGATCGGAGCCTTCTGGCCTGGGCGCTCCAGCAGGTCTGGGAGCCCCCGCTGCGCTATCTGGCCTCGTGCTGGCAGCGCCTGGAGTTCGCTTTCCGGCTCCAGCCCGTGCTCTGCGCAGCGGGACCGGCCGCGGCCTGGCTGCTGCGCCGCGACCGGGCTCATGGCCAGCTGGCTCTTCTGGCCGCGTATCTGCTGGGCGTCCATTGCCTGCTCACCGTGGATCCGAGGTACTTCGAGCCGGCCTGGCCGCTCTTGGCCGTGATGGGCGCCTGCGCGCTGCTCTCCTGGCGCGAGCCGGAGGCCGCCGAGGACCGCCTGCGCCTGGGCTCCGGCATCCTCTATGCCGCCTTAGCCCCGGTGCTGGCCCTCGCGTTCTATTCGGCCGGGCTCGCGGCAGCCTACCCCGCACGGGCCGATGCCCTGTCCTTGGACCGGCGCCTGGCCGGGCGCCCCGGGGATTCCTGGCTCTGGTCCGCGCGAGGCCGGCGCAGCCTGGAGCGGGGCTCCCCCGCCGAGGCGGCCGCGGATTTCGGCAAGGCACTGGCGCGCGACCCGCGGCGAGCCGAGCTGGTCGGGCGCTGCGC
>JAQUNT010000361.1 GCA_028717525.1 Elusimicrobiota bacterium | reverse complement strand
GCCTGGCCGCGCAGGGTCTCCAGGAGGCGGCGCAGGGCCGGCAAGAGGTCGTCTTGGAGCGCCGCGACCGCGGCCACGTGCATGATCGAGGAGCCGGGCTCGTTGGCGGGCAGGCGCAGCTCGGCCAGGCCGGCGCGCGGCCCCGAGGCCAGCCAGCGTACGTCGTTGGCGATTTTGATGAGCGAGACGGCGAGGGACTTCAGCGCCGCGTGCGCGAAGACCAGCGCGTCGTGGGCGGCCATGGCCTCGAACTTGTTCGGGGCGCTGACGAAGGGCCGGTTCGTGAGCTGCGCGACGCGGAAGGCGGCGAGGTCCGCGAAGCCCGGGCGCGTGTTGAGGCCGGTGCCCACGGCCGTGCCGCCCAGGGCCAGCTCGTGCAGGTGGGGCAGGGCGAGCTCGACGCGCTGGATGGAGTTGTCGAGCATCTGGCACCAGCCGGAGATCTCCTGGCCCAGAGTCAGGGGCACGGCGTCCATGAGATGGGTGCGGCCGATCTTCACCACGCCCGCGTTCCGCTCGGCCTGGCCGCGCAGGGTCTCCAGGAGGCGGCGCAGGGCCGGCAAGAGGTCGTCTTGGAGCGCCGCGACCGCGGCCACGTGCATGGCCGCGGGGAACACGTCGTTGGTGCTCTGGGACATGTTGACGTGGTCGTTGGGATGCACCGGGCTCAGGGAGCCGAGGGTTCCTCCCGCCAGCTCGTTGGCGCGGTTAGCGATGACCTCGTTGACGTTCATGTTCGACTGGGTGCCGGAGCCGGACTGCCAGACCGGGAGCGGGAAGTGGCCGTCGAACTTCCCGGCCAGGACCTCGTCGCAGGCCGCCGTGATGAGCTTGGCCCGGTCCGCAGACAGGAGCCCCTGCTCCTGGTTGGCCTGCGCCGCGGCCTTCTTGACCAGAGCCAGGGCCTGGACCATCCCCCGGGGCAGAAGGTCCCCGCCGGCGCCGGCCGGGAAGTGCTCCAGGGCGCGCTGGGTCTGGGCCCCCCAGTAGCGGTCGGCCGGGACCGCCACCTCGCCGAAGCTGTCCTTCTCGACGCGGGTCTGGCTCATGCGCAGGGTCCCATCATATCAATTCAGGGCTGCAGGGGGCTCGAGGGCCGGCGCGGGACCTTGCCCAATTGGGTGAAGAAGGGCAGCAGGGCCTTGATCTGGGGGACGTACTGCTCGGCGACGCGCTCGCCGGCGCGGATGAGCTCCCGGCTGCGGTGGGTCTCGGTCCAGAGGAAGGCGCTCAGGTCCGGCTGGATGGCCACGTGCGCGAACTCCATGCGCGTGCGGGCGATCTCGTACTCCATGGTGTGCAGGGTCTGGTTGAAGACCTGCAGCATGCTGGGGGCCTGCAGGGCCGCGGGCAAAGTGAGCTCGCGCAGGCGCGCGAAGTCCAGCTCCAGCGACGCCTCCAGCAGGCCGGGCTGCCTCCGGCGCGGGTTGCGCGCGGCGGCGGGCAAAGTGAGGTTGACGGCCACCAGGAGGTCGGCGCCCAGTTCGGAGGCGACCCGCACCGGCACCGGGTCGACCAGACCCCCGTCGACGAGGTAGCGGCCGCCCAGGTGGAAGGGGGTGAAGATCAGGGGCAGGCCGCAGGAAGCGCGTACGGCCTCGGCCACCCGGCCTTCGCGCAGGACCACCTCCTCGCCGGTCTCGATGTCGGTGGCCACGCAGGCGAAGGGGACCTCCAGTTCGGCGAACTCCTTCTCGCCGAAGAAGGCGCGCAGGAAGCGCAGCAGGGTCTGCCCGGCGAAGAGGCCCGAGCGCGGCAGGGTGAGGTCCCATAAGAGGTTCTCGTAGAGCCAGGTCTTGTCCATGCGCAGGGCGGCGTGCACCATCTGCTCGGGCTCCAGTCCCGCGGCCAGCCACGCCCCGATGAGGGCTCCGGCCGAGGTCCCGGCCACGACGTCCACCGGGATGTGCTCCCGGGCGAAGACCTTGAGCATGCCGATGTAGGAGTGCCCGAGCGCCGCGCCCGCGCCCAGGGCCAGGCCCAGGCGCAGGCCGCCCAGGCGCCGGGCCAGGCTCTCCAGGGCGCGCAGGGTGCGGGGATGTCCGTCCATGGCCTCGTAGGGGGAGCCGGTGCGCTCCAGGCGCGCGCCCAGGTCGGCGGGCCAGGGCAGGACGACCCGCTCCAGGCCCGGACCGAGGCTCTCGCCGGCGCGCGGGTCCCCCAGCCAGAGGCCGAGGATCTTGCCGGTCTCCGGCACGGCCGCGCGCAGGGAAGCCTCCGTGCCGGCGGGCAGGCTGGGCGCGCCGCGGCCCGCGGCCCAGAGCACGCGGTCGGCCTCGGTGAGGATGGCGCGCTCGACGTCGGTGGCGGGCTCGTCGCAGCAGACCAGCACGATGTCGCGGCCCTCGCGCAGGAAATTCAGGAAGTGGTAGAGCCCGCCGTAGAGGCGTCCGGCCAGCACCGAGGCCGGGAAGCTCAGGATCTGCAGGCCCGAGGGATGGGTCTGGATGAGGCTTTCGACCCAGGCGTGCTCGTGCACGTGCCCGGGGTCGGGGGCGAGGCGGTCCGCGGGCCGGGGCTTGAGGCCGAGAGTCTGGGCCACGCCGCCGGCGTCGGCCCCGAGGTCGGCGAGGAAGACCCGCCTCCGGGTCTGGGAGACGAGCTGCAGGGCGAGGTGCACGGCCAGGAGCCGGCGGTCCGGGCCGGGCAAGGAGGAGCTCAGGGCGATGAGCTGGGCCGGGGCGCCGGGTGCCGGGCTCTGGGCGCGCACCAGGCGCCGGGCGAGCGTGCGGGAGAGGTGCAGGAGGATGGCGGGATTCTTGCGCAGGAGGCCCTCGAAGTCCTTGCGCAGGAGCTTGAGGAACTCGGTGGTGGTGTCGAGCTTGGCGGCGTGCAGGTGGGGCTCGCCGGTGAGCAGGCCGCCTTCGCCCAGGGTCTCGCCGCGGCCCAGGAAGGCGTCGACGACCTCGCGCCCGTGGGCCGTGCGCACGGTGCGGACCTGGCCGGAGGTGATGATGTAGAAGGCGTCGGAAGGGGAGCCTTCGGAGTAGAGGGTCGCGCCCTTGGGCAGGGAGAGGGCCTGCATGCGGCGCGCCACACGGGCGATGTCCGCGCTGGAGAGCCCGGCGAAGAGGGGGATGGTCTTGAGGAAGGGCTCCCAGGCGGCGAGCTCTTCGGGGGTCATGGCATCCCGCCTAGACCAGCGGGCGCGCGGCGAGGAGGGCGATGATGGTCTTGGAGTCCTTGATGCGGCCCTTCCAGACCAGCCGGAGGGCCTCCCGGAACGGGACGGCCACGGCCTCTATGAACTCGTCGTGGTCCGGGGCGCCCTGGCCGGGCCGCAGGCCGTCGGCGATGTAGAGGCGCAGGAGCTCGTCGGAGAAGGCGCAGGTGGGCCAGTAGTCGATGAGGTGGCGGATGCGCCGGGCCGTGTAGCCGGTCTCCTCGCGCAGCTCGCGCTTGATGCAGGCGAGGTGATTCTCGCCGGGGTCGAGCTTGCCGGCGGGCATCTCCAAGGTGACCTCGCCGACGGGGTAGCGGTACTGGCGCACCAGCACGACGGTGTCCTGGTCCAGGAAGGGGAGGACGCCGACCGCGCCGTGGTGGTGGAGGTATTCGCGGGTGGCGGTCCTGCCGTTGGGGAGGCGTATGTCGTCTACGTGGAAGGAGACGGCGCGGCCACGGTAGAGCGGTTTGAGGCGGATGCGTCTTTCCACGAGGCCGGGGTCGGGGAAGAAATAGTCGGGTCGCTGGGGTGCCATGCGGGGGGATTATATCAATTGGCCGCATAGTGTATGACAGTCGGGACCCGCCCTGGGAGCGCTCGTTCAAGGCCCGCAGCGAGCTCGGCTCCTAAATATAATAAAATAGCCGCACCCCAGCGCCGGCTCACCCATGGGCAAACCCGAATTCGTCCAGCTGCACA
>JAQUNT010000360.1 GCA_028717525.1 Elusimicrobiota bacterium | reverse complement strand
GGGCCTTAAGGATGGACCGCCTCCGAGACCCGGGTCTTGCGTCCGCCGTCGTAGGCCCGGCGGATGAGGTCGAGCACGAAGCCGGCCTCCGCGAGGTTGCCTCCGCGCTCGGCGGGGCTGCGGACTTCCGCGCAGAAGTCGGGCAGCAGGCCGGCGAACCACTCCGGATGGGCCGAGCCGGCGGAGAGCTTCTCCGGGAAATCGTAGCGCTGCTCCGGTCCGGCGCCCTCGCGCAGCAGGAGCACGTCGTCGCGCATCGCCAGGACGCCCCGGGTGCCGTGGAACACGGCCCAATTGGAGCGCGCCGCGCCCCGCCAGGTCAGGTGCAGCAGGGCCGTGGCCGCCGGGAAGCGGTAGAAGACGGTGGCCTCGGTCTCCGCCGCGGCCGGCGCCGGGCGGTGGAAGAAGGCCGCGGTCTCCAGGGGGCCCGGGGCGTCCCGGCCCGGGAACAGGATGCGCTTGAGCAGGTAGAGGTTGTGCCAGCCGTGGTCCACCAGGATGCCGCCCCCGGCCAGGCTGGCGTCGGTCCGCCAATCGCCGGCCCCGGCGGCCGCCGCGGGCTTGGTCCGGACGGCGTGCAGCTCGCAGTGGCGGACTTCCCCCAGCGTTCCGGCGGCGGCCAGTTCCGCGGCTTTGGTCCAGATCGGGGCCCGGGCCCAGTTGTGCACGGTGAACACCGCGCGGCCGCGGCGCCGCGAGAGCTCCGCGATGCGGCGGAACTCGGCCGTGTCGAGGGTCAGGGGCTTCTCGCAGAGCACGTGCAGACCCCGCTCGAGCGAGAGCAGGACCTGCCGGCCGTGCAGCCAGGGCGGCGTGGCGAGGTCCACGAACTCGATGTTCTTCTCCACGCCGAGCAGGGCCTCGAGGCTGGGGTAGGGGCGCGCTCCGGGAAAGGACTCTTCGGCCAGGCGCAGGCGCTCCGGGTCGGCGTCCGCCACCGCAGCGATGCAGAGGTCCGCGCGGCCGCGCAGGGCGGGGGCGTGGGCATTGTGCGCCACCGCCCCGTATCCGACGAGAGCGCCTTTGATCTTCTCCAAGTCCCAGGTCTCTCCCTACGCCAGTCCGTGGCGCCCGGCCAGAGCTCCCAAAGCGTCGGCGAACACGGAGACGCCGTGCTCCACCTCGGACTGGGTGATGGTGAGCGGCGGGTTGATGCGCAGCATGGGGTTGTAGGACATGGTCAGCAGGCCGCGGGTGAGGCACTCCTCGAAGAGCTCGCGGCACAGGGCGCCTTCGAGAGGCTTGCGGGTCTTGGGGTTGATGAGCTCGACCCCGATCATCAGACCCCGCCCCCGGACCAGCCCGATGAGCGGGCTCCGGTCCTTGAGCTCGGCCAGGCGCGCGAGCAGGAGCTCGCCCATCTTCCGGGAGTTCTCGACCAGCTTCTCCTTGAGGATGATCTGCAAGGCCGCGTCGCAGGCGGCCGAGGCGAAGGGGTTGCCGCCGTAGCTCGACGAGGAGCCGCTCGGGTTGCCCCAGGGCTTGGACTGCGCGATCTCGGTGGAGGTGATGACCCCGGAGACGGGGAAGCCGCCGCCCAGGCCCTTGCCCACGGTCATGATGTCCGGGACCACGCTTTCGTCGTCGCACCCCCAGAACTTGCCGGTGCGGCCGAAGCCGGTGATCATCTCGTCCGAGATGAGCAGGGCGCCCAGCTCCTTGGTCAGCGCGCGCAGGCCCTTGAGCCAGCCCTGGGCCGGGATCACGTTGCCCGCGGTGCCCTGGATGGGCTCGCAGATGACGGCGGCCAGGGCCCCGGCCGTGGAGCGCTTGATGGTCTCGCGCATGAAGTCCAGGCAGTGGGCGGCGCAGTCGTGCTCGCCCTTGGTTCCGAAGGGGCAGTGGTCCCGGTTCGGGTAGGGGGTCAGGTAGAGGCCCGGCATCAACGGCCCCAGCTCGTGCTTGAAGCTGTCTCCCAGCACGGGCAGGATTCCGCCGGTCTTGCCGTGGAAGCCGCCCCAGAAGCCCATGAGCTCGTACTTCTTGGTGCGGCTCTTGGCCAGGCGCACCGCGGCCTCCACGGCCTCGGCGCCCGAGGAGTAGAGCTGGATGCGGTCCAGGCCCTTCGGGGTCACGGCGGCCAAAGACTTGACGAAGTTGGCCCGGTGGGGGGTGGTGAAGCTTCCCACGTGGATGCGGGAGAGCTGCTCGGAGACGATGCGCACGTACTCCGGGTGGGAGTAGCCCAAAGAGGCCACGCCGATGCCGGCCACGAAGTCGAGGTACTCCTTGCCGTCGAGGTCGCGCAGGTGCCGGCCGTGGCCGCTCTCCAGCGCGATCTGGGAGTAGAGGGCGATGGTCTGCAGGCCGGGCGCGATGTGCCGGGACTCCTCCGCGCAGAGGGCTTTGCACTTCGGGCCGGGCGCGTAGCGGAAGGCCTGGGCTGGGGCGTTCGTCGGGGCGGGCATATCAGGGTCTCCTCACGGCTTGCAGGGTCTTGAGCCTGGAGCGCAGCTGCCAGGCGATCTGGATCGAGGCTTCCGCGCGCACGCGCGCGAAGCTCGGCCAGGAGTTGATGTCGATGAGATAGATGCGGCCTTCGGGCGTGATGATGGCGTCTCCGCCGAAGACCTCGAGCTTCAGGGCGTGGGCGCCGGAGGCGGCCATGGCGGCGAGCACGTCGATGTCGAAGAGGAGCTTGCGCGCGGTGGCCGGGTCGTGGTAGAAGTAGGTGAACCAGCGCCCCGGGCCCACGCCGTAGAACTTGACCAGGTCGCCGTCGACGTGCTGCTGCAGGACCAAGGACGAGATCTCCCGGGAGGCGAAGTCCTGGCGGATGGCCTCCACCTCGGACCAGTCCGCGGCGAAGACTACGTCGTGGGTGCAGGTGTTGTGCACGTCGCCGCGTTTGACCCAGAGCCCGCCGTGGTCCGCGAAAGCCGGGGGCTGCAGGAGCGCCGAGCCCTGGATGCTGCGGGTCTCGGTGGGGGGGCAGAGGATGCTGGGGTCCTTGGCGAAGGCTTCGTACATGCTCAGACGGTAGCAGGCCAGGACCGATTCCGGAGGGTTGACCATGAGCACGGGCCGGGAGCGCTGATAGGCCATGAGGCGGCGCAGGCGGGGGTAGGACTCGCACATGGGCACGATCATGTCCCAGGAGCCCAGGTCGGCGGCGTCCGCCTCTTCCGGGGTCATGACCAAAGTGCGGGCCCGGTAGATGGAAAGCTGCTCCATGACCGTCTTGAGGATGAGGGCGTCGTCGGTCTCCCGGTTCGGGGAGTTCGTCAGTTCCCGGCAGATCCCTAGGCAAGAGACCATGGTCAACTCCGGCCGGCCGTAGGGAATTCCGTCCGGCCGGCCCCTGCGGAACTTCCGATACCGCAGGGGAAGGCCGCCACGAAGGATTCGGCCTGGCGGACGTCCTCGGGTCGGTCCACGTCCAGGGTCTTGGGCAGGACCACCCCCGCGACGGCGCCCCGGGCGGCCAGGGCCTGCAGGAAATCGCGCAGCCGGCCGTAGGCCTGCGCCGGCGGCATGGCGCGCGCCACGGCCGCGGTCAGGTAGTAGAGCCCGCAGGTGGCGTAGCGGCGCTCGCGGGCTTCGGCGCCCAAGGCCGTGATCCGGCCGTCCGGCCCGAGGTCGGCCCAGAGCGGCTTCTCGTCGTCTATGAAGGAGGTCAAGGCCAGGGCCGCTGGGGCCCCCGACGCCCGGGCCGCGTCGGCGAAGCGCCGCGCCTCGGCCGGCGGCATGATGGCGTCGACCGTGCTGACGATGAAATCCTCGGAGGTCTCGGCCAGGCTCTGGGACACCAGGCGGAAGCTCTCCCAGGAGGAGGCCGTGTCGCGCTCCAGGAAGGTCCAGCGCAGGTCCGGGAAGGCCGCCGCCAGGCTCTCCTGGGCGCGGCGGCCGCGGCTGTTGAACAGGACCGTGAA
>JAQUNT010000359.1 GCA_028717525.1 Elusimicrobiota bacterium | reverse complement strand
GTCCACCCCGCCCACGGAGTGGGCCACGTCCGGATCGTGGAAGAGCCGCACGAGCATGAGCACCGCGTCGACCTCGCGGATGTGCGCCAAGAACTTGTTGCCCAGGCCTTCCCCCTGCGCCGCGCCCTGGACCAGGCCGGCGATGTCCACGAAGCGCGCGGCGGCCGGGACCTTCTTCTTGGTCGGGAAGAGCGCGTGCAGGCGCTCCAGGCGCGCGTCGGGAACGGCGACCGCGCCCACGTTGGGTTCGATCGTCGTGAAGGGGTAGTTGGAGGCGGCCGCGTGGCCGGAGGTCAGGGCGTTGAACAGGGTGGACTTGCCGACGTTGGGCAGGCCGACGATGCCGATCTCCACGGGGGGCTATCTTATCAAAGTTGCGGCCGCCCATGGATTCTTCTATACTTTTTCTCATGAAACGAGCTCTCCTCGTCGTCGCCGTGTCGTCGCTTCTGGCCCAGGCCGGCTCCGCCACCGAGTGGCACGTCCTGGGCGCGCGGGCCATGGGCATGGGCGGAGCCGGGGTCGCGGCCGCCGAGGGCCCGGTGAGCGGCTACTGGAACCCGGCCTCCTTGGGCCGCGCCGAGAGCCCGTCCGGCGTGCAGGTCCCCCTGGACGCGCACGCGGAGCTCACCGGCCAGGCCATCGACGGGGCCAACGACGTGCACGACATCGCCACCGACTGCCAGACCGGAGGTCCGCTCTGCACGCAGGCCAACATCAACGCGGCCCTGGTCAAGCTCAACGACACCAACAACGGCATGCGCGCCGACGCGGCTTTGGGCGCGCATTTCAAGATCAAGAAGCTCGGCGTGTTCCTCAACAACCTGTCCTACGTGGCGGGCGTGCCCAAGATCGACAACGCCAACACCACACCCGCCACCTTCGGCAGCAACCAGTCCGAGCTCGTGCTCAAGGGCCTCAACGTCACCGAGGTGGGCGCGGGCTATGGCCGCGAGCTGCCCTGGGTGCCGGGCCTCTTCGTGGGCGGCAACCTGAAGATCCTGGTGGGCAAGGCCGGCTGGTACGACTACATGCTCAACACCAACTCGCCCGGGGCCTCCGGCGCCCTCAGCAAGTTCATGAACGGCGCCAAGACCAGCGTGCAGCCCGGCGTGGACCTGGGCGCGCTCTGGGACGTGAGCCGCACTTTGGAGATCGTGCCCTTCCACCCCCGCGTGGGCATCACGGCGCGCAACATCAACAACCCGCAGTTCTCCAACCCGGACCAGGCCAAGCTGGCGGGCGCGCCCTCCAACTACTCCCTGCAGGGCAACGCGCGCGCGGGCGTGGCCGTCAGCCCCCTGAGCTGGTGGCACCTAGCCGCGGACGCGGACCTCACCCGCAACCTCACCTCCGTGGGCAACGTGGCCAGCCAGTACGCGGGCGTAGGCACGGAGGTCAACCTGGGCAACAGCCAGAACTTCAACATCCCCCTGCGCATCGGCCTGGCGCGCAACATGGCGCAGTCCGGTTCCAAGACCTCCTTGACCGGGGGCTTCGGGGTGCACCTGCTGCACTTCACAGTGGACGCCTCGGCCATGGTCTCGCCCGCGCGGGTCCAGTACAAGTCCGCCAAGGAGAGCCAGAAGATCCCCTCCGAGCTCTCGCTCGGGGTGCAGGTGGGCATGCTCTTCGGCGGCGGCAAGGACGCCAAGAACGACTAGGCCGTAGCCGTTGCCGTTCTCGAAGGCCGGCCCCCTACGAGGGGGCCGGCCCATCGTTCGGCCCGCCTGTTCTTCTCGAGGTGGCCCCGCCTTACGCCCACCGCTTGATCAGGAACGCCGCCAGCCCCCCGAACAGGAGGTTCGGGACCCAGGCCGCGGCCATGGGCGGCAGGCGCCCGCCCGCGCCCAGGGCCTTGCCCAGCTCCATGAACCACAGGAACAGGAAGGAGAGGGCCATGGCCACGCAGAAGTTCACGACCTGGGGGCTGCGGCGCAGGCGCAGGGCGATGGGGATGCCCAGCGCGCAGAGGATCACGTTGGTGAACGGGTAGGCCAGCTTGGCGTGGGCCGCCACCCGCAGAGGGGTCACGGGCACTCCCAGACGGCGCATGCGCCGGTAGTAGCGTATGAGCTCCCACAAGGACATCTCGTCCGGGTCCACGGTCCGGGGGATGAGCGCGCGCGGCGCCAAGGACAGGTCCGAGATCTTGCGCGTGAAGGGCTTCTCGCGCATCACGCCCTTGTCGAAGGTCCGCTCCACCCCTTTCTGGAAGACCCAGCGCCCCAGCTGCCCGTCCCAGACCGCGCTCATGGCATCGAGCTGGCGCGCCAGGCCGTCCGGCCCCACCTCTTCCAGGACCGGACGCAGGAGCCGGCCGTCCTTGACGGTCAGCTGCTGGGCCGAGATGAACCGCTGCGGGCCCACCACCAAAGCCACCCCGTGGAACTCGTCCCACTCCCATTCCGGATAGATGCGCTCCTGCCAGAGCTGGCGGGCGCGGTGGTAGCAGACGGGCAGGACGGACTCCTGGGCGATGAAGCACAGCGCCGTGACGGCGAGCGCGCAGCCGAGCAGAGGCTGCCAGAAGGTCCGCGGCTCGAAGCCGCAGGCCTGGCCCGCCAGCCACTCCCCGCTCTGGATGAAGCCCGTGATGGCGACCAAGGTCGCGAGCAAGGTCGCCATCGGGATGGTGCGCACCGCCCAGTAGGGCACGTCGAGCCAGAGGTACTGCACGATGACCCAGAGCGGCGCGTGGCTCTTCATGATCTGGTGCATCTTGTCGAAGAGGTCGCCCAGGAAGATGAGCACCGCGAAAAGCCCCAAGCCGAAGAGGAACGGCTTGACGAACCTCCGCACCATGTACCAGGAGAAGATGCTCACCGCAGCGCCACCCGCCGGGTCAGGGCCGCGCCCAGGGCCAGGGCCGCGGCGTCGGCCAGCCAGGGCGCGGAGCTCGAGAACCGTTCCTGGCGGCGGCCGAGGCCGACGCCCACGGCCACCAGCCCGTAGTAGGCGACGAGCACCAGCAGGCTGGCCGCGAACCCCAGGCCGCGGCTGTGGCGCTGGAGACGCAGCCCCAGGGGCGCCGCGATCCAGAAGAAGATGAAGGGCGCCAGGGCCACGACGCTGCGCATGGCCAGCTCCACCCGGTACTCGCTGCGGGACTGCGCGTCGCGCTTGGGATCGGCGATGCGCTCGCGCAGTTGGGCCGAGGTGATCTCCGGGATGTCGAGCTCTCCCGCCCGGTCCGGATCCCCCGCCACGGGCACGCTGATGCGGTAGCGGCGGAAGCGGCCGGCCGTGAACCGCTCCGGCTCCTTGTTGGGCATCTGCAGGCCGCCCTGGTCGAGCCTCAGGTCCAAGGACTTGCCCGGCGTGACCGTGAGGAGGCCTTCGCGCGCGCTGACGCGCAGGCCCGAGTCCTTCAAGGTGACGTGCACCAGGTAGACGCCCTCCAGGCGGCCGGTGTCCGGGTCGGCCTTGCGCGCGTAGAGCTTCCAGGGGCCCAGGCGCATGAAGGAGCCGGGCTGCAGGTCGACCTTCGAGACCTGCTGGGCGGCGACCGCGTACTGCTTGCGGAAGGAATGGAAGCCCTCGGGGGCGGTCTTGTGGTTAAGCAGCAGCAGCACCGCGCTGCAGACCGCGGCCAGAGCCAGGAAGGGCCAGGTCAGGTCGAAGAAGGAGAAGCCCGAGGCCCGCAGAGCCATGATCTCGCCCTGCTCGCAGAGCTGGCCCAAGGTCACCATCGTGGCCACCAGGAAGGCCATGGGCAGGGCCAGGCTCAGGAAGTAGGGCAGCAGCCGGAAGAAGCATCCCATGATCCACATCGGGGAGATGCCCTTGAGCAGCGCCATGTTGAAGAGCCTGAGGAAATCCTTCATGAGCAGGACGCCGATGAAAACCCCCAGGCACAGCAGGAAGACCGGCAGGAACAGCC
>JAQUNT010000358.1 GCA_028717525.1 Elusimicrobiota bacterium | reverse complement strand
TGGGCCTCCACGACGGCAAGAGGGCGGTTGATGGAACAAAACACACCTCTTGCTCGTATAGTTAGTATGGAGACGCTTGGCCGGGAATTGACATTGTATCCAATTGGGACTACACTTGTACTTACAATGGACTACAATACATCTGAGACCTTCGGCCTCTTCAAATCCAAAGCCCGCCGGGCGCTGCTGGCGCTGTTCTTCACCAATCCCGACCAGGAGTACTTCCCGCGCCAACTGGAGAGGCTTTCAGGGGTCTTCGTGGGCAACCTCCAGCGGGAACTGATCCCCATGGAGCAAGCCGGCCTGCTGA
The DNA here is from genome assembly GCA_028717525.1 of Elusimicrobiota bacterium. Taxonomy (GTDB): domain Bacteria; phylum Elusimicrobiota; class Elusimicrobia; order UBA1565; family UBA9628; genus UBA9628. The sequence continues at coordinate 3,559 of JAQUNT010000358.1, read as the reverse complement.
AGGCCCGGCGGCTTGGAAAACTCAAGCTTTACAGATTGAACCGACAGCACCCTCTTTATCCGGAGCTCAGCAGCTTGGTGGCCAAGACCGCCGGCTTGGAGGAAATGCTCCGCAGCCGGCTGGCCGCCGTCGAGGGGATCCAGGCGGCCTGCATCTATGGCTCTTTTGCCGCGAAACAGGCGCGCTCCAGAAGCGACGTGGACGTGCTCATTCTGGGCCAAGTCGACGAAAAAGCCCTGATAGGCGCGGTTCGGAGCCTGGAAAAGGTTCTGCAACGGGAGATCAATTACACCCTCTATACGCCGGACCAGTGGCGTAAGAGGAAGGCGGCCAAGGACTCCTTCGTCCTGGAAGTCCTGAAGCGGCCCCGGATCCATCTCATCGGAGGACCGGATGGCATCCAATGACCTTCTGCCAACGGGCCCTCAGGGAGAGTCCGCAGTTGGAGCTGGAGATAGAGGAGTAAGGTCTTGAGGCGGCCCGGAGATAAGTAATGTGTCCCCGAATTTTCTATACTGCCTCGCCTTGGAGATAACGGCCGTCATCGTCGCCGGCGGCAGGGGCGAGCGCATGCGCCCGCTGACCGACCGCGTGCCCAAGCCCATGCTGCCGGTGGCGGGCAGGCCCCTGCTCGAGCACCAGCTCGACTGGCTCAAGCGCGGCGGGGTGGCGCGCGCGGTCATGTGCCTGGGCTATCGGGCCCGCTTCGTCCAGTCCCATTTCGAGGACGGCCGGCGCTGGGGCGTGGAGCTCGACTACTGCGTGGAGGACTCGCCGCGCGGCACGGCCGGCTGCGTGCGCGACGCCTGGGACAAGGTCCCGGGCGAGGCCTTGGTGGTCTACGGAGACATCTTCGTGGACATCAGCCTCCCCCCCCTCCTGGAAGCCCACCGGCGGCTGGGCGCCGACGCCACCTTGGTGGTGGCCGACACGGACCATCCCTATGACTCCGACCTGGTGCGCGTCGCGGGCGGGCGCGTGACCGGCTTCTACCGGGCTAAGCCCGGGCAGGCCTGCGCGCCTTTGGCCGCGGCCGCGGTCTGGGTGGTGGGCTCCCGGCTCATGGAGCTCGTGCCCCGGGACCGGCCCAGCGATTTCGGCCGGGACATCTTCCCCGAGGCCCTCCAGCGCGGCCTGGTGCTGGGAAGCTACAAGACCGACGAGCTCATCGCGGACCTGGGCACGCCGGCGCGCATGGCCGCCTTCGCGAAGCGCCGGGCGGGGCTCCAGACATGATCATCTCGCGCACCCCCTTCCGCATCAGCCTGGCCGGCGGCGGCACGGACCTGGCCGAGTACTACCGGCGCGGCCCGGGCGCCGTGGTGTCCACCGCCATAGACAAGTACATGTACATCACGGTCAACCGCTACTTCGACGACAGCATCATCCTCAAGTACAGCCGCACCGAGCTGGTCCAGTCCGTGGCGCGGATCCGCCACCCCATCCTGCGCGAGTGCCTGCGCAAGGTCGGCATCTCCCGGGGGGTCGAGATCACCTCCATGGCCGACGTGGTGGGCGGCACCGGCCTGGGCTCCTCGTCGAGCTTCACCGTGGGCGTGCTGCACGCCCTGCACGCCTGGAAGGGCGAGTTCGTCACCGCGGAGCAGCTGGCCCGCGAGGCCTGCGAGATCGAGATCGCGCGCCTGCGCGAGCCCATCGGCAAGCAGGACCAGTACATCGCGGCCTACGGGGGCTTCAAGTACCTGGAGTTCATGCCCGACGAGGCCGTGCGCGTGGACCCCCTCATCTGCAGCGCGCGCGCCTGGGCCGGGCTCTCCGAGCGCCTGCTTTTGCTCTACACGGGCCTGACCCGCAAGGCCGGCCCCATCCTGCGCCGGGCCCGGGCCCGGTTCCTCAGCCAGGACGCGGTCCTCAAGCGCATGCGCGCCCTGGCCGAGCAGGCGCGGCAGCGCCTGCAGGCGGGCGACGTGGACGCCCTGGGCCCCATCCTGGACGAGGGCTGGGCCTTGAAGCGCGGGCTGGCCAAGGGCGTGTCCAACGACGAGATCGACCGGGCCTACGGGCGGGCGCGCCGCGCCGGGGCCGCGGGCGGCAAGATCCTGGGCGCGGGCGGCGGGGGCTTCCTGCTCCTCTTCTGCCCGCCGCGGAAGCGCGGGAGCGTGCGCCGGGCCCTCTCCGGCTGGCGCGAGATCCCCTTCGCCTTCGAGCCCGAAGGCTCCAAGATCATCTATGTCAGCAAGTGACGGGCCCCGCGTGCTCTCCATCGTCGTGCCGGTGTACAACGAGCGGGCCACTTTCGCGGCCCTGATCGAGCGCGTCCTGGCGCTGGACCTCAAGGGCGCGGGCAAGGAGGTCATCATCGTGGAGGGCAACTCCACGGACGGCACGCGGGAGCTGGTGCGCGCCTGCGCGGGCCGGCCCGGGGTGACGGTGGTCTACGAGGAGCGGCCGCGCGGCAAGGGCGCGGCCGTGCGCGCGGGGCTGGCGCGCGCCACGGGCGACTTCTTGCTCATCCAGGACGGGGACCTGGAGTACGACCCGGCCGACACCCCCCGGCTCCTGGCGCCGCTGCTGGCCGGGACCGCGGACGTGGTCTTCGGCTCGCGGGTCCTGGATTCCCCCCAGCACTGGCAGTTCCGCAGGCTGCGCGGGCCGGAGCGCCTCTTCGGCTTCTTGGTCAACCTGGGCGGCGTGCTCTTCACCGGGCTCTTCAACCGGCTCTACGGCACGCGCCTCTCCGACGGGGCCACCATGTACAAGCTCTTCCGCACCGCGGACCTCAAGGCCCTGACCCTGCGCAGCGACGGCTTCGACTACGACTGGGAGCTCTCCGCCAAGCTGGCCAAGAAGGGACTGCGCTTCGCGGAGCTGCCCGTGTTCTATCGGGCGCGCAGCGTGGCCGAGGGCAAGAAGATCCGCTTCTGGCGCGACGGCTGGCGCGTGCTGGCCGCCATACTGCGCTACCGCTTCGCGGACTAGGACCATGGCCCTGCCCGAGCGCTGGCGGCCCTGGCTCGGGGCCCTGCTCGTGGCCTGCGCCATGTGCTCGGGCTACCCCTTCATGTACGGCCTGCGCCAGGTCTGGCAGTCCCACTACCCGGCGCTGGCCGAGCAGTGGCCCAATAACGGGCGCTTCACCGTGGTCGGCATGTTCGGCACGGAGCTGGGGGCCGACGAACTGTCCTACGCCGCGTGCGCCAAGAACGCGTCCGAGCATTTCCCCTCCTACGACCCGTTCATCCGGGAGCACCGCACCGCGCAGCAGTTCGTCATCGACCGCATCAACTACACGACCATGGGCCTGGTCATCGCCGCGGTCCGGGACGTCAGCTGGGCCTGGATCGTCATGCGCTTCCTGTGCTGCATGGCCTGGTTCATCCTCATCTATCGTCTGGTCCGGGGCGCCGGGGAAAGCCCGGCTCTCGCCGGGTTCGGCGCCGCCTTCGTGACCTGCTTCAGCTACATCTTGACCCTGCAGTTCCTGGCGGCTTGCGGCTGGAGCGGGCATCCCGCGCGCGACCTCATGCGCAACGCCTCGGCGCTCTTGTCATATGGGCGCACGGAAGTGGTGATCCGCCTGGGCCGCCCGGGCCTGACC
>JAQUNT010000357.1:1711-3897 GCA_028717525.1 Elusimicrobiota bacterium | reverse complement strand
AAGACGGAGCAGACCCGGGCCTGGTTCCGCGAGGCGCTCAAGGACTGGCGCAAGATGGGCTGGGACTTCAACCACAGCCCCTTCTACCTCGACTTCCTGGAAGGCAAGCGCGACTACGACTGCACGCCCTGGGCCAATCCCGTGCGCAGCGTGCTCGGCTGGCAGCGGCCGTGCTATCTTTTCGAGGAAGGCGGCTACGCCAAGACCTACAAGGAGCTCCTCGAGACCACGCCCTGGGACAAGTTCGGCCGGGCCTCGGGGCACCCGGCCTGCGCCCAGTGCATGTCCCATGTCGGCTTCGAGCCCTCCTCGGTCCTCGACGCCTTCTCGTCCCTCCCGAGGTTCCTGGCCATGGCCAGGGACTTCTCGTCCCGCGGTCCCGCGAGGGCCCGCTGACGATGGACACGGCGTTCTTGACCGGCGGCACGGGCTTCGTGGGCGCCAACCTGGTGCGCCTCCTGATCGAGCAGGGCTTCCAGGTCAAGGCCTTGGCCCGCCCGGGCTCCGACCGCCGCAACCTCGACGGCCTGGCGGTGGAGCTGGTCACGGGCGACCTGCTGGACCGGGCGGCTCTGGCCGCGGGCTGCGCCGGGGCGCGCTACGTCTTCCACGTGGCCGCAGACTACCGCATCTGGGTCCCCGACCCGGAGCCCATGCGGCGGGTCAACGTGGAGGGCAGCGTCAAGGTGGTCCAGGCCGCGGCCGCGGCCGGCGCCGAGCGGATCGTGTACTGCTCCAGCGTGGCGGCTATCATGCCGCCGCACGGGCGCACACCGGCCGACGAGACTTCGCGCTATCCGGGAGCGGACGCCGTGCCCGGCGACTACAAGAAGTCCAAGTACCTGGCGGAGCTGGCGGTGCTGGAGCTGGCCGCGAAGGGAGCGCCCGTGGTGGCGGTCAACCCGGCCGCGCCCATCGGGCCCTGGGACCGCAAGCCCACCCCGACCGGCAAGATCCTGGTGGATTTCCTCAACGGCCGCATGCCCTCCTACATCGACACGGGCCTGTGCGTGGTGCACGTCCGCGACGTGGCCCTGGGGCACCTGCTCGCCGCCCGCCAAGGCCGCGTGGGCGAGCGCTACATCCTGGGCGGCGAGAACCTCACCTTCAAGCAGATCCTGGATATCCTCTCGGAGCTCACGGGCCGACCCGCCCCCCGCTTCAAGACCCCCTACGCCGTGGCCTACGCCTTCGCGGCCCTGGACACCGCGGTCTCCCGGCTGAGCGGCCGCGAGCCCCGCGCCCCGCTCGACGCGGTGCGCATGGCCAGGCACTACATGTGGTACGACTCCGCCAAGGCCCGCAAGGAGCTGGGCTACGCCCCGGTCCCGGCGCGGCAGGCCCTGGCCGACGCCGCGGCCTGGTTCCAGGCCAACGGCTACGCGCGGGCGGCGGCATGAGCGGGGTGCTGGTCGCGGCGGCCACGCGCTGGGAGTCCGAACCTATCCGGCGGGCGGCGGGCTCGCGCCCCGTGACCGTGCTGCGCACGGGCATGGGCCCCGCGGCGGCCTCCGCGGCCCTGGCAGGGCTGCAGGCCCGGCCCGGCCTGGTCATCAGCGCCGGGTTCGCCGGGGCCCTGCAGCCGGACCTGCGCTGCGGGGACCTGGTGGCCGCTGAGCTCACCCCCTGCCCGGACCCGGCGGCCGCCCTGCGGCGCCTGCGCCCGGAGGTCCGCTTCGGGGCCATCGCCGGCTCCGACCGCGTCCTCCGTCTTCCGGCCGAGAAAGCCGACCTCGGACGCCGGACCGGCGCCCTGGCCGTGGACATGGAGTCCGCGGCCGTGGGCGGCTGGGCCCGCGGCCGCGGCTTGCCGGCCTTGGCGGTCCGGGTGATCTTCGACGAGCTGGACCGCCCGCTGCCCGCCTTGGGCTGGGCCGCGGCCGACCCTTTCTCCTGGCCGCGGCTGCTCGCCCTCTGGCCCGCCCAGAGGCGCGCGTCCGCGGTCCTCGCCGCAGTGATGAAGGCTTTATTGGAGGCGCTGTGAACAGTCTCTTGAGCCGCTACATGGGATCGACCGCCGAGCGCGTGGAAGCCGTGCTGGACCGCCTGCTGGGGCCCAAGGCCGAGGAACCCGCGGACATCCGCAAGGCCATGCGCTACTCCATCTTCGCGGGCGGCAAGCGCCTGCGCCCCGCCCTGGTGATCGCCGGCGCGGAGTGCTGCGGCGGCCGGGCGGCGCGGGTCCT
>JAQUNT010000357.1:0-1701 GCA_028717525.1 Elusimicrobiota bacterium | reverse complement strand
CCAGCCACAAGGCCTTCGGCGAGGCCCTGGCCATCCTGGCCGGCGACGGCCTGCTGACCTTGGCCTTCGCGAGCGCGGCCGAGAGCGCCCGGGACTGCCGGCTGGGCGCCGCGGACACCGCGGAGCTCATCCGCGTCATCGCCGCGGGCGCCGGCACCTCGGGCATGGTGGGCGGCCAGGTCGCGGACCTGGGCGCGGAGAAGTGGCGCGGCCGCCTCTCCCGGCCCCGGGCCGCGCGCCTGCTGGAGTACATCCACCTGCACAAGACCGGGGCCCTCATCACCGCGAGCCTGGAGGCCGGCGCCATCCTGGCCGGCGCCACGGCGGCGCAGCGCCGCAGCCTGCGCGGCTACGCCCGAGCCATCGGGCTGTCCTTCCAGGTCGCCGATGACATCCTCGACGTGGTCGGGGACAAGAGGAAGCTGGGCAAGAAGGGCTCGGACGCCGCCAACCAGAAGCTCACCTACGTCTCGCTCTACGGCCTGGAGCGCGCCCGGGCCGAGGCGGCCCGGCTGACCCGGAGGGCGCACGCGGCCCTGAAGCCCTTCGGCCGCCGGGCCGCCGTGCTCCACGAGCTGGCCCACTACATCGTAGCGAGGGACAGATAGACATGGGACTGCTCCAAGACATCCAGTACCCGTCGGACCTGCGCCGGCTCAAGCCCCAGCAGCTGCCGCAGGTCTGCGAGCAACTGCGCGCGACCATCATCGATACCATCTCCAAGAGCGGCGGACACCTGGGCTCGAGCCTGGGCGCCACGGAGATCATCACGGCCCTGCACTACGTGTTCCAGACCCCGCGCGACAAGGTCGTCTTCGACACCGGCCACCAGAGCTACAGCCACAAGATCCTGACCGGCCGCCGCGAGAAGTTCCCCACCATCCGCCGCCTGGGCGGCCTGTCGGGCTTCCCCAAGCGCTGCGAGTCCGAGTACGACACCTTCGGCACCGGCCACGCCTCCACGGCCATCTCCGCGGCCCTGGGCATGGCCGCGGCGCGCGACCTCAAGGGCGAGGACTTCAAGGTCGTGGCCCTGGTGGCCGACGGCTGCATGACCGGGGGCGAGGCCTACGAGGGGCTGCAGAACGCGGGGATGCTCCAGTCCCAGCTGCTGGTCATCCTCAACGACAACCAAATGTTCATCTCCAAGCGCGTGGGAGCCTGGGGCACCTTCCTGACCAAGCTCCTGACCCTGGGCGCGGTGCGCGGGGCCGAGGACTCGGTCAAGAAGTTCCTGGCGCGCTTCCAGTTCTGGGGCTCCAGCATCCTGCGTCTGGCCAAGCGCGCGCGCGTCCTGCTCTTCCCGGGCATGCTCTTCGAGGAGATGGGCTTCGCCTACTTCGGGCCGGTGGACGGGCATGACGTGGTCCAACTGGTGCAGGTCCTGCGCCACCTCAGGACCCTGCGCGGCCCGGTCCTGCTGCACTGCGTCACCAAGAAGGGCAAGGGCTACCCCTACGCGGAGAACGACGCCACGGCGTTCCACGGCCCCAGCCGCTTCGACGTGAGCACCGGCCACTTCCTCAAGAACCCCACGCCCAAGGAGCCGCCGCCCAGCTACACCGCGGTCTTCGGCAAGGCCGTGGTCGAGGAGGCGCGGCGCGACCCGCGCGTGACCGCCATCACCGCGGCCATGCCCGAGGGCACGGGCCTGGACCGCTTCCGCGACGAGTTCCCGCGCCGCTTCTACGACGTGGGCAT
>JAQUNT010000356.1 GCA_028717525.1 Elusimicrobiota bacterium | reverse complement strand
ATCTACCGGGCCGGCGAGCAGATCGTGGTCTCCCTGAGCAACGTCTCCGACCATCCGGTCCTGGTCCTGGAGGGCTGCTTCAAGACCCCGGTGCGCTTCCGCGAGGGGGAGTCCGGAGGCCGTCCGCACCCCTGCCTTTCCGAAGCGCCCCAGCCGCCGGGCGTGGCCGCGGTCGTCGGCTCGCGCCGCAAGCTCGACGTCCACCTGCGCGTGCCGGAGGCGGCCGGCATGGAGCTGACCCCCTACGTCGAGTACCAGCGCGCGCCCACGGAGTTCGAGTTCTCCGAGAGGTTCGGCACCCTGCGCATGAAGGGCTTCCGGGACCGAGCCGAGGCCCTGCCCGTCTGCGTCATGCCCGGGAGCTAGGCCCCCGGCCCCCATGCCCGCCCGCCCGAGCCGCCCGGCCGGACCAGGGCAGAGCTTCCCGCTCGGGGCGACGGTGCGCTCGGACGGGGTCAACTTCTGCGTCTTCGCCAAGGGCTGCGCCAGGCTCGACCTGCTGCTTTTCGACGACGCCGACGACCCGGCTCCGGCGCGCGTCATCGCGCTCGACCCCCAGCGCAACCGCACCTTCCACTACTGGCACGCCTTCGTGCCCGGGCTGCGGCCGGGCCAGCTCTACGCTTACCGGGCGCGCGGGACGCGGCCGGGGGGGCCCAGGCGCGACGAGGACAAGGTCCTCCTCGACCCTTACGGCCGGGCCGTGGCCGTGGGCCGCGGCTACAGCCGCGCCGCCGCCACCCGGCCGGGAAACAACGCGGCGTGGGCGATGAAGAGCGTGGTGGCGGACCTCGGCCGCTACGACTGGGAGGGCGACGTCCCCCTGCGCCGGCCCTTCGCGCGCACCGTCATCTACGAGATGCACGTCCGGGGCTTCACCCGCCACCCCAGCTCCGGGCTGCGTCCGGAGAAGAGGGGCACCTACGCCGGCCTGGTGGAGAAGATCCCCTACCTGCGGGACCTGGGCGTGACCGCGGTGGAACTGCTGCCCGTCTTCCAGTTCGACGCGCAGGACGCCCCGGCGGGGCTGGTCAACTACTGGGGCTACAGCCCGGTCTCCTTCTTCGCTCCGCACGGCGGCTACAGCAGCGCCGCCGCCCCTTTGGGCGCGCTCGACGAGTTCCGGGACATGGTCAAGGCCCTGCACCGGGCCGGCATCGAGGTCCTGCTCGACGTGGTCTACAACCACACGGCCGAGGGCGGCGCGGCCGGTCCCACCTTGAGCTTCAAGGGCCTGGGGCCCTCGGTCTACTACCTCCTCGACGAGGCCGGGACCGGCTACGCGGACTACTCCGGCACCGGCAACACGCTCAACGCCAACCAGGCCGTGGTGCGCCGGCTCATCCTGGACAGCCTGCGCGCCTGGGTCTCGGACATGCACGTGGACGGCTTCCGCTTCGACCTGGCCTCCATCCTGTCCCGCGACGAGAACGGCCGCCCGCTGCCCAAGCCGCCGGTGCTCTGGGACATCGAGTCCGACCCGGTCCTGGCGGGCACCAAGCTCATCGCCGAAGCCTGGGACGCGGCCGGGCTCTACCAGGTGGGGAGCTTCGGCGGGGAGCGCTGGAAGGAATGGAACGGCCGGTTCCGGGACGACGTGCGCCGGCTGCTCCGGGGCGAGCCGGGCCTGGTGCCCGAGGTCGCCGAGCGCCTGCTGGCCAGCCCCGACATCTACGCCCGCCAGGGGCAGGACCCGGAGCGCAGCGTCAACTTCGTGACCTGCCACGACGGCTTCACGCTCGACGACCTGGTCAGCTACGACCGCAAGCACAACGAGGCCAACCGGGAGGGCAGCCGCGACGGGACGGACTGCAACCTGAGCTGGAACTGCGGCGCGGAGGGCCCCAGCCGGGACCCGGCCGTGGAGAGCCTGCGCGAGCGCCAGGTGAAGAACTTCCTGGCCGTCACCCTCTCGGCCTTGGGCACGCCCATGCTTTCCATGGGCGACGAGGTCCGGCGCAGCCAGAACGGCAACAACAACGCCTACTGCCAGGACAACGAGCTGGGCTGGTTCGACTGGTCCCTGGTGGAGAAGCACCGCGGCCTGCTGCGTTTCGTCCAAGAGCTCATCCGCTTCCGGCTGAGGTTCTACGCTCCCCGCGCGGACCTGGAGCTGAGCCTGAGCCAGTTCCTGGAAAGGGCCCGCATCCAGTGGCACGGGGTCGAGCCGGGTCGCCCGGACTGGAGCCGCGAGTCCCGCAGCCTGGCGGTCTCCGTGCAGAACCGCGAAGGCACCTTGCTCACCTACCTGATCCTCAACGCCTATTGGGAGCCCCTGGAGTTCAAGCTGCCGGCGGGGCCGGACGGCTCGCCGCTGGCCTGGCGGCGCATCGTGGACACCAGCCTGCCCTCCCCCGGCGACATCGTGCCCCGGGAGGAGGCTCCGGCGCTGGCCCGGGCGGTCTATCTCGCGCAGCCGCGCTCGGTGGCGGTGCTGGGCGCCGTGCCGCGCCGCGCGGCCTAGGCCTATGGTCCCAATGCGGTCTGGGCCCCACGGCCCTCACCCTGACGGGAGGCCCGTTGTATAAGGATAACATGCGCGCTCACCTGGGCAGGCTCTGCGCGGCGGTCGCGGCGATGGGCGCGGCGCTGTGCCTGTGCGCCTGCGACCCCCAGGAGGAGCGCAGCCAGAGCGGCGGCGGGAGCCTCTCGGCGCCGGCCGCATCCGTCAGCGCGCCCGCGGCGGACCAGGCCTCCAAGACGGCCGCCGCCGCTACCCAGGCCGTGGGCTTGGCCGCCGGCAGCCCGGAGGCGGACCCCCTGCGTCCGCTCTTCGACGGCTCTTCGCCCCTGGCCGGGACCGGCCCGGACTCCGCGGCGGTGGCGGCCCAGTCCGATCCCCAGCGCCGGGCCCAGGCCCTGGCCCTTATCAACGCCAAGCCGCGCTACGGCGGTCTTTCCAGCGGGTCGGTGCCGGCCCCCGGGACCCTGCCCAAGGTCGCCTTGCCCAAGGCCGATCCCTCCGCCGGGACCCAAGGCGGCGGCCCGGTGCTCGCGGCTTTCGACTCCTTCGTGCGCAAGAGCTTCGGGCTGGCGGACCGGGTCTTCGGCCGGCGGGCCTGGGGCGCGGCCGCGGCGCGGGGCTCCCAGACCCCGATGAGCCCCCGCCGGGTGACGGTGCACCATACCGACGGGCACCCGCGCACCGAGCTGTCCGCCGCCATCTCGGAGATGCGCGGCTACCAGTCCTACCACATGAACGGGCACGGCTGGAACGACATCGGCTACCACTTCGTCATCGACGGGGCGGGCCGGGTCTTCGAGGGCCGCCACACCGACGTGCTGGGGGCCCACGCCGAGGGCGCCAACCAGGACAACATCGGCATCGCCCTCATGGGAGACTACAACCGCGACCCGCTCAAGCCGGCGCAGAGGGACATCCTGCGCCACCTCATCACCTTCCTGGCCCTCAAGTACCAGACCGACCCGCGCCAGAAGGGCTTCATCCAGGGCCATATGCACTTCAACCAGACGGACTGCCCGGGCCGCAACGTGGTGGCCTTCCTTGACGAACTGCGCCGGGGGGTCTCCGGCGAGACCGTGGCCTTGCTGCAAGGCGACCGGCCCAGCGGGGCCGCCGGGTCCTTCACGCCCTTGGTCGTGCTCAACGGATGAGCCGCGCGCGCCTCCTGCTGCTCTGCCTCTGCGCCGCGCCTCTGGCCTGCTCCGGGCCGCCCCGGGTGGCCCGGGGCAGCGCGGTGAGCCTGGAGTACGTACTGATCGTGGACGGCAGCGTGGACGACGGCAACGCGGGCGGAGAGCCCCTGCGTCTGACCGTGGGCTCGGGCGTGCTGCCCCTGGCGGCCGAGGAGGCCCTCATCGGCATGCGGGCCGGAGAGGAGAAGTCCATCAACCTCGCCCCGGCGCAGGCTTACGGGGAGCGCGACCCGCAGGCCCTGG
>JAQUNT010000355.1 GCA_028717525.1 Elusimicrobiota bacterium | reverse complement strand
GCAGTTGGTGCAGTAGCCGATCCCGCGGTCGCGGAGCATGATCATCTGCGCCTGCGCCCCGGCCGCCTGCGCCCCCGCCATGAAGGACCGGGCCAGCTCGGTGGTCGTGCCTTCCGGGCGGTACGAACCGTTCAATACCAGGATCTTCATGGCGACATTGTAGCCCAAAAGGCGCCGCCCCGACGAGCGTCCGTCGGGGCGGGTCTTATGCGGCGCAGGGCCGACTACTTCTTCTTGGCCGGCTTCTCCTTGACCACGGCCTGGGCCGCGGCCAGTATGGCGATGGGTACCCGGAAGGGCGAGCAGGAGACGTAGCTGAAGTTCAGGGAGTGGCAGAACTCCACGCTCGCGGGCTCGCCGCCGTGCTCGCCGCAGATGCCGATCTTGAGGTCCTTGCGGGTCTTGCGGCCGCGCTCCACGCCCATGCGCATCAGCTCGCCCACGCCCACCTGATCGATGGTCTGGAACGGGTCCGCGGGCAGGATCTCCTTCTTGAGGTAGTCCGGCATGAAGCCGCCGGTGTCGTCCCGGGAGAACCCGAACCCCATCTGGGTCAGGTCGTTGGTCCCGAAGGAGAAGAACTCCGCGACCTCGGCCAGGCGGTCGGCCACGATGCAGGCGCGCGGGATCTCGATCATGGTGCCGACCATGTGCGGGATGGCCCTGACGCCTTTGCCCTTGCAGACCTCGGCGTAGACCTTCTCGACGAGGGCGTATTGGTCCTTGAGCTCGGTCTCCACGCAGACCACCGGGATCATGATCTCGGGCAGGGTCTTGACGCCTTCCTTGCCGAGCTCGGCCGCGGCCTCGAGGATGGCGCGGACCTGCATCTCGGTGACCTCGGGGTAGGTGATGCCCAGGCGTACCCCGCGGTGCCCCATCATGGGGTTGGACTCGCGCAAGCCGTTGGCCCGCTTCTCCAGCTCCTCGAGGCTGATGCCCAGGCTCTGGGCCAGCTCGACGAGAGCGGCGTGCTCGTGCGGCACGAACTCGTGCAGGGGCGGGTCCATGGTGCGGATGGTGACCGGCATGTCGGCCATGGCCTTCAAGGTCGCCTTGATGTCGGCCTTCATGTGCGGGAAGAGTTCGGCCAGGGCGGCGCGGCGTTCCGCCTCGGTCTTGGATACGATCATCTTGCGCAGCTTGAAGAGCGGCTGCGCGGATCCCTTCCCATAGAACATGTGCTCGATGCGGAACAGGCCGATGCCCTCGGCTCCGAACTTGCGGGCGCGTGCGGCATCTTCCGGGGTGTCGGCATTCGCCCGGACCTTGAGGCGGCGCAACCCGTTGCAGACCTTGAGGAAGTCCTCCAGCAGTTGGTTGGACGCGCTGGCGTCGAGCATGGGCATCTGGCCCGTGTAGACCAAGCCCTTGGAGCCGTTCAGGGTGATCCAGTCGCCCTCCTTGAGGACCTGGCCGTCCGTGGTCAGGGTCTTGCTGGCCACGTGGACCTCCAGGGCGCCGCAGCCCACCACGCAGCACTTGCCCCAGCCGCGCGCCACCAAAGCCGCGTGCGAGGTCATGCCGCCGCGGGCCGTGAGGATGGCCTGCGCCGCGCGCATGCCCTCCACGTCTTCGGGGTTGGTCTCCTCGCGGACCAGGATGACCTTCTTGCCTTCCTTGGCCCAGGCCACGGCGTCGGCCGCGGTGAACACGATCTGGCCCTTGGCCCCGCCGGGGCCGGCGGGGAGGCCTTTCGCGAGAGGCCTGTGCGCCGCCTCGGCCTTGGGGTCCACGATGGGGTGCAGGAGCTCGTCGAGCTGGCTGGGCGCCACGCGCGAGACGGCCTCTTCCCGGGAGATGAGCTTCTCCTTGAGCATGTCCAGGGCCATGCGCACCGCGGCCGGGCCATTGCGCTTGCCCACGCGGCATTGCAGCATGTAGAGCCGCCCTTTCTCGATGGTGAACTCGATGTCGAGCATGTCCCGGTAGTGCTTCTCCAAGCGCTTGACGATGTCCGCGAGTTCCTTATAAGCCCCCGGCATGACCTGCTCCAGGCTCTTGAGGTTGCGGGATTGGTCGCTGCGGGAGGCCTCGTTGATGGGCTCCGGGGTGCGGATGCCGGCCACCACGTCCTCGCCCTGGGCGTTGACCAGGAACTCGCCGTAGAAGCGCGCGTCGCCGGTGCCCGGGTTGCGGGTGAAGCCCACGCCCGTGGCCGAGTCGTCACCCATGTTGCCGAAGACCATGGACTGGACGCTGACCGCGGTGCCCCACTCCTCGGGGATGCCCTCGATGCGGCGGTAGGAGACCGCGCGCTTCCCCATCCAGGAGGCGAAGACCGCGCCGATGGAGCCCCAGAGCTGGTCCATGGGGTCGTCCGGGAAAGGTTTGCCCAGCACTTCCTGGACCTTGGCCTTGAACTTGGAGCAGAGCTCCTTGAGGTCCCCGGCTCCGAGCTCGGTGTCGAGCTTGACGCCCTTGCGCTTCTTGGCCTCGTCCATGAGCCGCTCGAGCTGCTTGCGGATGCCCTGGTCCTCGGCGGGGGTGATGTTCTCGGCCTTCTCCATGACCACGTCCGCGTACATCATGATGAGGCGCCGGTAGGCGTCGTAGACGAAGCGCTCGTTCTTGGTCTGGGCGACCATGCCGGGGATGGTCCTCTCGGTGAGGCCCACGTTGAGGATCGTCTCCATCATGCCGGGCATGGACTTGCGCGCGCCGGAGCGCACGGAGACCAGCAGGGGGTTGTGGGCGTCGCCGAAGGTCCGGCCGGTGAGCTTCTCCACGCGGCCGAGGTTGTCCCACACGAGCTCGCGCAGGCCCTTGGGGTAGGAGCGCTTGTTGGCCCAGTAGTAGGTGCAGACCTCGGTGGTGATGGTGAAGCCCGGAGGCACGGGCAGGCGCAGGTCCGGGTGGCCGGCCATCTCGGCGAGGTTGGCGCCCTTGCCGCCCAAAAGGTTCTTCATGGACTCGTCGCCGTCGGCCTTACCGCCGCCGAAGAAGTACACGGGCCGGCCGATCTTCAGGGACTTGGCGGACGACGCGCTGGACTTGCGGGACAGGACGGATGCTGGCATAGTGGAGAGCCTCCTTGGTGGACGACGGGAGCTATTATAGGAATTAGGCCGCGGAGCTGTCCACGCCAGCCGGCTATTCCCAGTGCTGCCGCTACTCCCTTTTCTGCCGGGGAGCCGCGGCGGTCGCGTCCGTCCCGGGAGCCTGGGGCTCGGGGGCCGCCGCCGCTTTCAACGCGCCGAGTTCCAGCGTCATGGGCTTGCCGCAGCAGACCGGGGGCTCGGCCTGCTGGCGGCCGCAGGAATGCCTGTGGCCCTTCTTGACGGCGCAGACGTATTCGACGGGCATGACGGTATCCTCCTCTTCAGGGCTCCGCGAGCGCCTGGAGCGCCGCGCCGACGTCCGCGGCGGTCCTGAGACGGTAGACCATGCGCTCGCTGCACATGGTCTTTCGGGCCCAGGGCGGGATGTCGTAGCCGGGTTCCCGCGTGGGCTTCAAGAACAGGGCGACCACGAAGACGCGGCCCCCCGGGGCGCCGTCGGCCTCCAGCCCGTCCGGGGCTATCCCGAGCGCCATGCGCGCCGCCGGGGCCTCCTTCAGGCGATGGTGGAGGAAGGCCAGCCCGCGGTGATACTCCACGGAGCGCAGGCTCAGGCCCTTCTTGAGGCTTTCGGCGATCTTGGCGCTGCTCCGGACGATGTCCCCGGCCCCGTGCAGGGCCTTGGGCACGAGTTCGTCGACGGCGTCCTTCAGGGTCGCGGAACGTAGGGGCAGGACGATGGAGTTGTGGCTCAGGACCTTGCCGCAGACCGGGCCGGGGCTGTGCTCCGGAGGGGCGGCCGGCCGGCCGGGCTGCGCCTGTTCGCTCACGCCGGGCCTCAGGAGGATGCGGCTCCGAAGCCGGCGCCGACCCCGGCCCTGGACACGAGCTCCTTGAAGCGCCGGAGCGCGTTCTCCGGGTTGTTGTCC
>JAQUNT010000354.1 GCA_028717525.1 Elusimicrobiota bacterium | reverse complement strand
CCCCCGGGCCAAGCCCGCTTCCTTGCGCGAGTGATCGGCGGCGGCGGAACAGGATATCATCCGCCCCGTCCTTCCATGGTTTTTCTCGTGGGTCTTGACACCCTACATATGTAGGGTATAATAGAAGCATGCCCATCCAGCCCACTCCCAAGCAGCAGCGCATCCTCGACTTCATCGTGGACCGCTTCCAGGAGAGCGGCCTCTATCCGACCCTGCGCGAGATCGGCCGCCGCTTCGGCGTTTCCGTGGGCACGGCCCAGGACCAGGTCCGGGCCCTGGGGGACAAAGGCTTCATCAAGAGGCAGGCGGGCCTGGCGCGGGGCTTCATCCTCACGGAGGCCCTGCAGATCCCCATCCTGGGCCGGGTCAGCGCCGGCGCCGGCTTGCTGGCCATGGACCGCGTCGAGGCGCACTACGGGTTCAAGGACTTCGTGTTCGGCACCGACTACCTCTTGCGCGTCAAGGGCGACTCCATGGAAGGCGACGGCATCCTGGACGGCGACCTCGTGCAGGTGCGCCGCCAGCCCACGGCCTCGGACGGCGAGATCGTCGTGGCCTTGGTCGAGGACGAGGGCGTGGTCAAGCGCCTGAGAAGGGTCGGCAGGAGCTACCAGCTCGAGTCCTCCAATCCCCGCTACCCGCCCATCACCAGGGCTTTCCAGGTCGTGGGCAAGGTCCTGGGCCTGGTCCGGCGCTACAATAATAGGTGAGCGGGCCGTGAGCGGGGCCAACGGCGCTGACAGCCATATGGAAATGCGTTGGCTGTCATGTGCCGGGGTCTACACGGCTCTGGGCGACCGCCTGCTGCCCTCCTGGTTCCTGCGCAGCCTGGTCCCGGCTCTGGGCCAGGGCTTGCGCGTCTTCTGGATAGACGCCGGCAACAGCTTCGACGCTTACGGCCTGGGGCGCTCCGCCCGGGCTTCGGGACTCGACCCGGGGCGCGTCCTCTCGCGCATCCAGTTGGCGCGGCCCTTCAACGTCTTCCAGCTGCAGACCATGGTGCGGACCAGGCTCCCGGCCCTGTGGCGGGGGGAGCCGGTGGTGCTCAGCGACCCGCTGGGGCCTTTCTACGACGAGGACCTGTCCGACGCGGAGGCCGGCCGGGCCTGGGAGGGGCTGCGGGCGGGCCTGCGCGGCCTGGGCGCGGCCTGGCTGGTGCTCGCGGTGCTGCGGCGCAGGCCGGAGGGGCGCCGGGACGTGCTTCAGGCCTTGGTCGAGAGCTCCGACCGGCTGGCGCGGCTGGGGCCGGAGGGCCTGGCGGGGCTGGAGCAGAGGTAGGAGCATGGGGCGCACGCTGCCGACCATCACCATGACTCTGGCGTCGGAGGAGGAGGCGTGGAAGCTCTTCCGCCGCGCCCTGCGCAAGGAGGACCAGGAGGCTTTCGACGCGCTCTGGCGGGCCGCGCGCAGGCACGCCGCGCCGGCGGCAATGGCGGGCCGGGCCGTGCCCATGGACGCGGTGCTCATGGCCATGCTCACGGCTTTGGAGCGGCAGGTCCTGGACCTGGAGCGGTACCTGCGGGAGAGGCATGACGCGAAGACTGGAGGGGTGGATCTTTGACGCCTATCCCGAGCCGGAAGGCATGCGGGTCTGGGTCATCGACGGCCGGGGGGAGCATCACGACTTCCTGGACGCGTGGTCCCCGTGCTTCTATATCAGCGGGGGCAAGGCCGAGCTCGCCGCGGCGCTCTCTTTCCTGCGCGGCCGGCCCTTTCCCGTCTCCGTCAGGCCGGTCGAGCGCCGGGAGTTGTTCTCGGGCCGCGTCCTGGCGGTCCTGAAGGTCCGCGTCCCTTCCCCGGCTTACGCCAAGCTCGCCGAGCCTCTGCGCCAAGCCGGGGTCTCGCTCTTCGACGCGGACATCCACCCGGTCCAGGCGTATCACTACGAGCGCGGGCATTTCCCCTTGGCCCGCTGCGCCTTCGAAGTGGAGGGCAGCCGGCTGAGGGGCTGGGAGCTGCGCGACGATCCTTGGGCCATCGACTACGAACTGCCTCCGCTGAGGGTCGCGCATCTGGCCTTGGCCGGTTCCGGAGCGGCGGGCGTGGTGGACCCCAATCACAGACCGCGGGGCATGCTGGTCTTGAGCCAGGAGGGCCGCGCCTACGAGCTGGAGGGGGGGATGGACGAGCAGCTGGAGTCCTTGGCGCGGCATCTCCAGGCCTGGGACCCGGATGTGATCACCACGGATTGGGGCGACAGCTTCCTGCTGCCCCAGCTGGACGCTCTCGCCGGAGGAGCGGGACGCCAGCTGCCTTGGTCGCGCGATCGCGGGCGGAGCATGGCCGGCCGCGCGCAGCGCAGCTTCTACACCTACGGCCGCACCATCTACCAGGGCGGGGCGAAATACCTTTTCGGCCGCTGGCACCTGGACCTGAAGAACAGCTTCATGCTGCGCGAGACGGGCCTGGACGGGCTCTTCGAGATCGCGCGCATCGCGAAGATCCCGGTGCAGAGGGCGGCGCGCTGCACCATCGGCACGGCCTTGTCCTCCATGCAGATGGATTGGGCCCAGCGCCACGAGGTGCTCATCCCCATGGACAAGGCGCAGGCCGAGGACTTCCGGCCGGCCGGGGACCTTTTGAGCGCGGACAAGGGGGGCTTGGCCTACGAGCCGGACGCGGGCTGGCACGAGGCGGTGGCCGAGTATGACTTCACCTCCATGTATCCGGAGATGATGGTCCGGCACAACATCTCGCCCGAGACGGTGAACTGTCCTTGCTGCCCGGACAATCTGGTGCCGGAGGCGGGGCATCATCTCTGCCGCCAGCGGCGAGGGTTGGCGCCGTCGGTCCTGGCCCCGATCCTGCGCAAGCGCGCGCGCTACAAGGCCTTGGCCAAGGCGGGGGGGCCTGGGGCGGGAGCGTACAAGAAGCGGGCCGATGCGCACAAGTGGTGCCTGGTGTGCTGTTTCGGCTATCTGGGCTTCAAGAACGCGCGCTTCGGCAAGATCGAGTCTCACGAGTGCGTGACGGCCTGGGGCCGGGAGATCTTGCTGCGGGCCAAGGAGTCGGTGGAGAAGCGGGGCTTTCACATGCTGCACGCGTTGGTGGATGCGCTGTGGATCAAGGTCGCTCCGGGGACGGACTTGGAGGGTCTTCGGCTTTCCATAGAGAAAGAGGCGGGCTGTCCGCTGGCTTTGGACGGGGTGTATAAGTGGCTGCGCTTCTGTCCGTCGAAAGTGGACAGTCTCTCCGGGGTGCCGGGGCGCTACTTCGGGGCGTTCTCCAATGGGGAGCTGAAGATCCGTGGCCTGGCCTGTCGTCGGCATGATACGCCCAAGCTGCTCAAGTCCTTGCAGGATGAGCTGCTGCGGCTTTTGGCCGCGGCTGACGACTTGGCGGGCTGTCGGGCTTTGGGGCCTGCCTTGCTCTTGATCGTGGATGAGTACCGGCAGCGGCTGAAGGATGGGCGGGTGACGGCGGATGAGCTGGCCATCACTTTCAACTTGTCCCAGTTGCCGGAGGAGTATGCGCGCGATACGGTGCAGGCTTTGGCGGCCAAGCAGCTGGCCGAGGCCGGGGTGGCGCTGCATCCGGGGGAGGCGGTGCGGTATGTGATCACCGCGGCGCACGACAAGGTGAAGGATTGGCGGGCGAAACCTTTGGCGCTGATGGATGGGCCGTTGGAGTACGATGTGGGGCGGTATCTGGAGCTGTTGGAGAGGGCGGCGGATGAGATATTGGACGGCTTGGCGGCGCCGCGGCCGCAGGAAATGAAGAAGCGGTCTGTGGATACGAGACAGCCGGAACTGCCTTTGGCGTGGTAGGAGCAGGAGCCGCAGGGTATCACGGAAACTGGAGCTTGGTATCCGTTGCTAAAGGTAGGCGGCAGAGATACAATCTTCATTGCCGGCCGTTTTGGTATGCGCCCCGTTCTCAGGACAGTCTGAAGCAGCCGAAGGTCGCAAGTCGAGTCTGAAATCAGGAG
>JAQUNT010000353.1 GCA_028717525.1 Elusimicrobiota bacterium | reverse complement strand
TCCGGGATCTGCAGGTAGGCGCGGTCCACGTCGCCCTGGTCGTTGAGGAAGATGTCGATCTTCCCGTGGCCTTCCAGGCGCGTGATGGGGTCGATGGCCACGCGGCGGCGCTTCATGTACTGCGCGTTGGCCGACTTCTGGGTCTGGTCGTAGATTTCTTGAACTTTCTTGTCCATTAGTGACTCCTTAAGGATGGTGCCACGGGTCAACTTTCTTAACTTTCTAGTTCAGCTTGCGGCGCAGGATGCACTTGGAGAGCCCGTAGCGGTAGAAGGTGCCGATCGGGTCCGGTATGCCGTCGAGGACCTTGTCGATCTCCGGGGCCTCCTTGGGCGCGATGTTGGAGAAGACCGAGGAGACGAACTTCGCCCCCTGGTCCTTGACCCGCGAGGACGGCCCGAAGCAGCCGGTGCAGGGCATGTTGCCCTCCACGCAGCGGGCCTCGCAGCCCGAGCGCGTGGCCGGGCCCATGCAGACCAGACCCTGCGCGAGCATGCACTTCTCCGGGTCGATCTGGATCTGGTGGGGACGCTTGAACTCGGTCAGGGCCAGGTCCGCGGGCTTGGAGTCTTTGCGCTTGCACTCCTCGCAGAGCGCGTTGTCCGGCGAGAGCACCGTGCCCTGGGGAGGCAGCTTGCCCGCCAGGATCGCTCCCACCGCCGCCATGATGAGCTTGGGCGTGGGCGGGCAGCCGGGCAGGTAGTAGTCCACCTCGATGACCTCGTCGAGCGAGCGCACCATGCTGCGGAACTCCGGCAGGGTCACGGTGCGGCCCTCGTCCGTGGTCTCGGTCTGGGGCCGGGTCTTTGCAGGATTGTCCACCCCGGGGCAGTCCTCATAGACGTACTTGAGGATCTGCTCCTTCTTGAACTGGTTGGCCAAAGCCGGGATGCCCCCCGAGTTGGCGCAGGCGCCGAAGGAGACCACCAGTCCCGCCTTGCGGCGCAGCATGCGCACCCACTCCTCCTGCTCCGAGGTGCGGATGGCGCCGTTGATGAAGGCCACGGCGATGGACTTGTCCGGCCGGGCTTCCACGTCCGCCTTCTTGAAGTCCATGGCCACCGGCCAGAGCACGATGTCCACGGCTTCCACGACCTTGAGGATGTCCTCGGCCAGGTCCACCACGGCCTCTTCGCAGCCGCCGCAGGACGCGCACCAGTAGAAAGCGACCTTGGGTTTATCGGGCATGGGCGACCTCCGGAGCATCGGCGGTGCCGACGCGCTTCTCCAATTCCTCCATCTCCTTGTCCCACTCCTGGAACCTGCCGGGCAGGTCCAGCGGGCCCAAGGCGCGCACCCGGGCCGTCATTTCGTTGACGACGGCCCGGACCTTGTCGCCCTCCGCGCCGGAGATCCACTCCAGGCGGAAGCGGCCGTCCTCCACGCCCATGGCCTTGAGCATGCGCTCCAGCATGCGCATGCGGCGCAGGGTCTTGTAGTTGCCCTCCGCGTAGTGGCAGTCGCCGGGGTGACATCCCCCCAGGAGCACCCCGTCGGCGCCCTTGGCGAAGGCCTCCAGCACGAACTGCGGGTCCACGCGGCCCGAGCACATGACCCGGATGACCCGCACGTTGGGGGCGTACTTGAGGCGCGAGACCCCGGCCAGGTCCGCCGCGGTGTAGGTGCACCAGTTGCAGAAGAACGCCACGATGCGCGGCTCGAACTGGCCGGGAGCCGCCGGCGGCTGGGCTGGATGCTTGGTCATTTCCCTAGTACCCCCTCGATCTCGCTGAAGATCTCGTCATCCTCGAACAGGTTCTGCTTGATGGAGCCCGACGGGCAGGCCGCGGCGCAGACCCCGCAGCCCTTGCAGAGCACCTCGTTGATCTCGGCCTTCTTCTTGCTCTCGTTGAAGGTGATGGCCGTGTAGGGGCACAGGGCCACGCAGGACTTGCAGCCGCTGCACTCCTCCTCCACCACGTGCGAGGTGTTGGGCTCGAGCTCCACGTGGCCCGCGTCGATGAGGGCCAGGGCCTCGGCCGCCGCGGCGCCGGCTTGGGCCACGGTGTCCGGGATGTCCTTGGGCGCCTGGCAGGCGCCGGCGATGAACACGCCGTCCGTGAAGGTGTTCACCGGGGCCAGCTTGGGATGGCGCTCCTGGAAGAAGCCCTCGTTGCCGCAGCCGATGTTGAAGCGGCGGCGGACCTCCTGGGCGTCGGCCTTGGGCTCCAGGCCCGTGGAGAGCACGACCATGTCCACGGGCACGCGGCGCACGAAGCCGGCCAAGGTGTCCTCCACCCGCAGCACCAGCTTGCCCTCCTCCTCCGGGGTCATGGCCCAGTCCGTGACCTCGGCCACGCGGCCCCGGATGAAGTGCACGCCCTCGGAGAGGAGCTTGTCGTAGAACTCCTCGTAGGCCTTGCCCGGGGCGCGCATGTCGATGTAGAAGTTGTACACCTCGGCGCCGGAGTGCTCCTTGATGAGGTGCGCGAGCTTCAGCGAGTACATGCAGCAGACCCGCGAGCACCACTTGTTGGTCTTCTCGTCGCGGGAGCCCACGCAGTGGATGATGCCCACGGACTTGGGGTGCCGGCCGTCGCGCAGGGTCACCTCGCCGGAGGTGGGGCCGGAGGCGTTGACCAGGCGCTCGATCTCCAGGGCCGTGTAGACCCCGGGGTACTTGCCGTAGCCGTACTGCGGCGCCTTCTTGGAGTCGAAGGTCTGGAAGCCCGTGGCCAGCACGATGGCGCCGACCTGGAGCTCCTTGATCTCCGGCTTCTGCGCGAAGTCGATGGCGTCGCGGTCGCAGGCCGCGGCGCAGGACTTCTTGCACTTGCCGGTCTTGAACTGGATGCAGGTCTCCGGGTCGATCATCACGACCTTGGGGGTGGCCTGGGGGAAGTCGATGTACACGGGCTTGCGCTTGCCCAGGCCCTGGTCGAACTTGGCCGGGAACTTGGGCTCCTTGAAGACGCAGGCGTCGATGCACTCCATGCAGCCCACGCAGAGGTCTTCCTTGACGTAGCGGGGCTTGCGCCGGACCGTGACCTTGTAGTTGCCCACGTAGCCCTCGACCTTCTCCACCTCGGAGTAGGTCCAGAGGGTGATGTTGGGGTGGGACTTGACCGCGGACATCTTGGGGGTCAGGATGCAGGCCGCGCAGTCCAAAGTCGGGAAGGTCTTGTCGAAGGCGGCCATGTGGCCGCCGATGGTGGACTCGCGCTCCACCAAGGTCACCTTCTTGCCCGCGTTGGCCAGGGTCAGGGCCGCGTGGATGCCCGCGATGCCGCCGCCCACGACGAGCACGTTGGGGTCCACGGGGACCTGCTTCTTCTCCAAGGACTGGTGGAAGCGCACCCGGTAGACGGCCGCCCGGGCCAGGTCCTTCGCCTTCTGCGTCGCGGCGGCCTTGTCCTCGTGCACCCAGGAGGCGTGCTCGCGGATGTTGACCATCTGGAAGTAGAAGCTGTTAAGCCCCCCTTTGGCCGCCGCCTTTCTGAAGGTCTCCTCGTGCAGGTTGGGGGAGCAGGCCGCCACCACCAGGCGCTCGAGCTTGTGCTCGCGGATGTCCGCCGCGATCATCTCCTGGCCCGGGTCCGAGCACATGTACTTGTAGTCGCGCGACACGACGACGCCGGGCAGGCCGGCGACGTACTTGGCCACCGCGGCCACGTCGATGACGCCCGCGATGTTGGTGCCGCAGTGGCAGATGTAGAAGCCGATGCGCGGCAGACCGTCCTTCTGGTTCCCGTTGTTGTCGGCCATGGCTTACCTCCCGGCGAGGACGGCTTCGGCGCTGATGATGCAGCGCTTGATTCCCAGCTCTTCGGGGCTCAAGCCCAGGCCCAGGCCCAGGACCTGGGTGAAGTACAGCACCGGGATGTCGACGGCCTCGAAGCGGCGCGCGATCTGGTCCTGGTACCCGTCGAGGTTGAACTGGCAGAGCGGGCAGGGCGTGACCACGGCGCCCGCGCCGCGCTTCTTGGCCTCCCGGA
>JAQUNT010000352.1 GCA_028717525.1 Elusimicrobiota bacterium | reverse complement strand
GTCCACGCAGCGCGGATCGACCATGAGGATCTCCTTATCCTTATCCTTCGCCGGCCTGACCATTCTACACAATAACCACGCGGCCCGGCTCAGGCCCCGCGGCGCTCATATTGATATAATCTATGCCATGACGCAGCCCAAGGCCGTCGCCGCATCCCGCCGGACCGCGGAGCCCGAGTCGGAAGCCGAGGAGAGGGCGCTCCGGGAATCCACGCTCCATCCCGAGCGCATCCCCTACCGCGGGCCGGTCTTCCATTTCTTCTGGCCCTTCACCCGCTACATCGTCACCAGCGTCTCCGCCGTGGCCGCCTACGTCTTCTTCAAGTGGCTCAACCGGACCATCGTCATCGGCAGGCAGAACGTGGGCGTGGAGCCCGACACTTTGCTCCTGCCCAACCACCAGAGCATGATCGACGGCTTCCTGGTGGGCGCCATGGTGTTCTTCCCCAGGAGCCTGCTCAAGCCCAACCTCTTCCCCTGGCTGCCCGCGGCCTGGGAGAACTTCTTCGAGAACCCGGTCATGCGCTGGTTCTCGGACAACTGGCGCTGCATCCCGGTCAAGAAGGGGCGCAAGGACGTGGGCGCCATGCTGCGCATGGAGGCCTGCCTGCGCGGCGGCATCATGATCGTCTTCCCGGAAGGGACCCGCACCCGCGACGGCCGGCTGCTGCCGCCGCGCTCGGGCATCGGCTATGTCATGCTCAAGACCCGGCCCAAGGCCATCCCGGTGTGCATGGACGGCATGAGCGGCCTGCAGCCCATCGGGCATTTCTGGCCGCGCGTGTTCCGGACCATCCTCATCTACTACGGCAAGCCCGTGGACCTCTCGGAGTTCTATTCCCGGCCCGTGGGCCGGGAGGCGGCGAAGGACGCCATCGAGAAAGTGTTCGCCGAGGTCGGCCGGCTGCAGAAGATCCTCGCGCGCTACCGCCGCCTGCGGCGCCGGCGCCTGGCCAGGCTGCCCTGGTTCTGCCGCCTCTACAAGCCCTGACCGGACTATAGGGTTTTCCCCTATAGTCTTTGAATAGGCCGTAAAGCCCAATGGATTTGGGCCATTTAACGGCCCCCCCTTGGGACCCCCGGCCCATGATGGTCTCCTGAGCCTCTGTTAACATAAGGCCAGGAACAGGAGGGATCATGGATTGCCGCACCAGCGAGATTCTCCGCAAGCACGGCGCCAAGGCCCATTCGGCCTGGCGCGCGCGCCGCGCCACGACCAGCCTCCTCTTCGCCCCGGAAAGCCGGGCCTACCTTTGGGTGACGGACCGCAGCGGCTGCGGCCTGGTCAGGAGATAGATGAAGACCGCCCTGCCCGTCGTCCTGAAGCGGACCGCCCTCGCGGCGGCCCTCCTCTTTGGGATGACGAAGGCCGCGGCCGCCAACCCCGCCGTATCCGACGATTTCTCGACCATGTGCGGCTGGCTGAGCAACCAGCTCGCCCAGGGCCTGGCTTTCAACGCGGGCGAGACCTTCGACCCGCCCCACGAGCTCAAGAGCCGCCGGGTCCAGCCTGACCTCAGCGTGGGCGTGGGCAACATGCCCCTCAACCAGAAGCGGTTCCCGCAGACCTCGGCCCTCACTCTCAACGGCATAGACGCCAAGGGCTTCTTCCCGTCCTCCGTGCTCTTCCCCAACCTGTCCATGCATTTGCGCGCGGGCCTGCCGCAGCGCATGGACATGTCCGTGCGCTTCGACGACATGACCACCCCGGGCGGCTACCGCCTCTCTCCCAGCATGACCGGGAAGGGCCAGAGCAACTCCATCGGCCTGGGCCTGCGCAAGCACTTCCTCGGCGGCGAGGGCAAGCCCATGCTCAGCGTCGGCGCGCATTTCAACCACGTCTATGGCTGGTTCAACCTGCACACCACCCGGGACATGATCGTCAACCAGACCATCAACATCACCAACACCGTGGAGGGCAGGCTGGACTGGAACGTGTCGAGCTACGGCCTCAACGCGGTGCTCAGCGAGTCCTACCGGGGCTGGACCCCCTTCCTGGGCTGCGGCTACAACTACGTCACGGGCTCCGCGAGCGCCTCCCTGCAGATGCCCGCGACCGCGACGACCACGGCGGCGCAAGGCGGGGGCAGCGACCACCCGGAGCAGAACCAGGCGCGGTTCATGGCCGGCGTGGAGTTCGACCGGCCCTGGATGCACTTCTTCCTCAACAGCGAGGTCAAGGCCGTGGGCGAGAACGCCGGCAAGTCCTGGATCGCCATGCTGGGCGCGGCCCTGCCCTTCGAGATCGGCATGAACCTCATCCCCCGGCGCACCGGGGAGCGGACCGGGGCCGCCGCCCCTGCCGTGGACTACGGCGACTACGGACAGCCGGCCCAGAAGGCGCCGGCCGACAAGAAGAAGATCCGCCTGCCGGCCTCGGACAAGGCCCGCCAGGGGATGGTCATCATCGAATAATATGATGCGCAAGGCCATCGCCGTCCTGCTGAGCTCGGCCCTGATCGGGCTCTCCGCCGGTCTGCAACCTTATCAGGCCATGGCCTCCGAGGTCGCCCCGGTGCGGGTGACCGGCTCGGGCGGCGCGGCTCCCGTGGTCCCCGGCGCGTCCCTGAAGGTCCAACTCCAGCCGGCCGGCCTGAGCGTCGCGCCTCTCTCGGGACTGCAGGCCACCCTGCAGACCCTCCCGGCCGCTCCCCAGGTCAAGGCGGGCAACCTCCAGACCCCAGCGGCGGCTCTGCCCCAGGCCCAGCCCGTGGCCTTGGCGGCTCCGTCCGTGGTCCCGGGCGAGACGCCCGCTCCGCAAAATCAGTTCCAGCAGACCATGCAGCGCCTGGCCGCGCCTTCCTTGGTCCAGGACGTCCCGGCCCAGGCCGGCTCCGAGACCTCGGCGGACGCGGCCGGCCGCGACTTCGCGCAGCGCCTGGGCGAGAGACCCGCCGCGGCTGCGGTCGAGACCGAGGCCCTGGCCGGGCTCTCCCCGGTCTCCGGCCTGGCCCCGGCGGCGAAGAGGACCTCCGCGGAGGCCTCCCCGGTCTCCCTGCCCGCTCCGGCCCAGACCGGCAAGCAGGCCAAGTCCCCGGTCTTCCCGGCCGTGGTCGCCGCGGCCGCGGCCCTGGTCTGGGAGGGCATCCAAGCCGCGGCGGCCCTGTGCGGCGGCGCCGCACTCCACGCGGCGAGCGCGGCTCCGCTCTACACGGTCCTGCAGGCGGCGGCCGGCGTCGCGGGCTTCACGGTGCTGGGCGCGGGCGCGGTCTTCGCCGCCGGCGCGCTCGCGGACATCGGCTCCTACGCTTACGGCATGTGGCGGGGCCGGCAGGTCGCCGACTCCGACTTCTGGGACTTCGTGCGCAACGAGGTCATGCTCGGCCGCATGGACGCGGGCGTCGCCGAGATGCTGCGGGTCCATCGGCCCGGCAAGGTCTCCTGGAGCATGGATTTCGGCTTCACGGCCAACGGCAGCATCCACCTGCGGCCCGAGCTGGCGGCCACGCCGTGGCTCTTCCGCCAGGTCCTCAGCCACGAGCTGCGCCACTTGCGCGCCAACCCCCAGCGCGGCCCCCCGTCCGGCCCCGTCCGGGGCCTCTGGCGGCGCTTCACCTCGGAGCTCTCCGCCCGGGCCGGGGAGTTCCACGCGGCGGCGCGCATCGCGCGCACCCGCATCCCGGTCCTGGAGCGGGCCCTGCGCCTGGCCCAGCTCTCCTTGTCTTTGGCCAAGCCCTACGACGTGCTCGTGGTCAACGCCACCGCCCCGGAGCTCGCCAACCCCGCCATATACCAGGCCCTCTCCGCCGGCCAAGCCCGCGTCTCCGTGGTCCAGGGCGCAGACCCCCAGGCGGTCCTGGGCGACGCCCGCAACGCGCGCCGGTTCCAGGCCGTGGTCCTGGACCAGTCCTCCGTCCTGCTGCCGCAGGAGCAGACCCCGGACTCCCAGCGCCTGGGCCAGGCTCTGGCGCAGCTCGACGAGCTCTTCGTCCTGGCCACG
>JAQUNT010000351.1 GCA_028717525.1 Elusimicrobiota bacterium | reverse complement strand
CCGTCGCGAACCATCTCTCGGGCGTCCGGGCTTTGCACGGCACGGATTTCTTCGCCTTCCGGCACGGCGACAGCGTTCCCAGCACCAAGAAGGAGATCTGCGGCGACCCGGTGCGCTGCAGCCGCAAGGAGGAGGGGCTCGCGCCCGGGGCGGAGCGCGCGGTGGCTGACAGCGCGGACCAGTGGATCGCCGAGAACCGGAAGCTGCTGGAGCGCAGGCTGCGCCAGGGCAAGGTGGTCATCGCCGCCTCCCCCTTCCGCAGGACCATGGAGACCGCGGCCGTGGTGGCCGCCAGGCTGGAGCAGGCCTTGGGTCGGGCGCCCGCGGTCAAGACCGAGTGGGCTCTGCGGGAGCGCTTCTTCGGCGACTTCGAGGCGCTCGGGAACAGCGCGGACCTCTACGAGGCCGCCTGGAGGCACGATCCGGACTTCGACAACGGCCCCAAGCTCGACGCGGCCTGGGGGATCGAGACCCCCTGGGACGTGGCCGAGCGGACTACCGGGGTCCTGGCGCGGTACCGCCGGCTCTATCAGGGCTATGTCGTGGTCCTGGTCTCGCACGACGACGCCTTGAAGATCATGGAAGCGGCCCTGCGGGGCCTGCCCTTGTCCAAGCACGCGGACCCTGCCTGCGCGACCGCGTCGGGCGATTGCGTCAAGTCCTACCGCACCACCGAATACCGTAGTCTCGACCCTCTCATCGGAAAGGCCTCCGAGAAGGACTAGGAGCGGTGCCGCTCAGCGGGCCAGTTCGAGCACCGCGGTGGAGACTCCGTCCACGACCTGGGCCATGCGCCGGTAGTCGAGGCGGTCCGCCGTGTCCTGGGAGGTGTGGTAGTCCGGGTTGCGGTAGAAGGCGGTGTCCGTGATCATCACGGCCGGGTAGCCCTGGGCCCAGAAGCTGCTGTGGTCGGAATAATCGACGCCGGGCAGGCTCGCCGGCGCTGCCAGGGAGACCACCGGCAGGCCGGAGGCCGAGCGCATGGCGCGCTTGACCGCGCGGTTGAGCTCCCCCCTGCCGACCACGGCCGCGAAGTCCCCGCGGCCGGGGTAGAAGAGCCTGAGCAAAGGCAGGGGGTAGCGCTGGCTGCCGGGCTGGTCCGAGAAGCGACCGATCATCTCCAAGGCGAGCATGGCGCGCAGGCGCGCGCCCCGAGACTTGAGCGCCGCGGCGTAGCGGGCGCTGCCCATGTCCGCGCCGCCGAACTGAGGCGGCTCCTCCAAAGTGAAGGCCACCAGCTCCGTGCGCAGGGCCGGGGGCCGGCCGCCCAGCAGGCGCGCCAGCTCCAGCAGGCCCGCCACGCCGCTGGCGTTGTCGTCCGCCCCGGGCAGGGAGCCGTAGGCGTCGTAGTGCGCGCCCACCACCAGGAGCTCCTCGGTGTCGGGCCCGAAGGAGGCGATGACGTTGCGGTACGGGCCGCGCTCGACCTTCCGGTTGCGGCGGTCCCATTCGGTGAAGGTGTAGACCTGCTCGGAGACCTTGCCCCCGGCCTCCGCCAGCCGGCCCTTTATGTAGGCGGCGGCGCGGTCCAGGCCGGCCGGATGCTCGAAGTCGCGCGGCAGCAGCCGCGTGGAGAGGACGCGGACATCGGCCTCCAGGCGCGCGGCGTCGGCCCCTGGCGCGGAGGTCGCCGGCCGCCCTCCAGGAAGGCTGGGCTGGGTCATGAGCAGCCAGGCGGCCAGGAGCAGCAAAGCGGCGGCCCCGAGGGTCAGGCCCAGCACGCGCCGCAGGCTCACCGATGTCCTCGTCATCCGGGGCTGCCGGCGCGGCGGCGGAGCTGGCCGCAGGCCGCCTCGATGTCCGCGCCGCGCTGGCGGCGCGCGTGCGCCACCACGCCGTGCGCCGCGAGCTCGGCCAGGAAGCGCCCCTGCGCCGCGTCGTCGCAAGGCTCGTAGGCCTCGCCGCTGGACCCCGGCCCGGTGGGGCTGTAGCGCAGCAGATTGACGTACATCCGCCGGCCGCGGAGCAGCTTGGCCAGGCGCCGGGCGTGGGCCGGCGAGTCGTTGACGCCCTTGAGCAGGCAGTACTGGATGGTGACCGTGCGGCGGTTGCGGGCCTGGAAGCGGCCGGCCGCGGCGAGGATGTCGGCGATGGGATAGCGCTTGGCCAGGGGCAGCAGCCGGGCGCGCTGCTCGTCGTCCGGCGCGTGCAAGGAGACCGCGAGCTTGACGGGCAGGCCGGAGTCGAACAGGGCGTCGATGCCGGGCACGACGCCCGCGGTGGAGACCATGATCTGCCGGCAGCCCAGCACGTCCAAGGCGGGCTCGGTCAGCCGGCGGATGGCGGCCAGCACCGCGTCGAGGTTGAGCAGGGGCTCTCCCATGCCCATGAAGACGATGGTCTGCAGGCGGCGGCCCAAGGCGGACGCCTCGCGGCGCAGGGCCAGGTACTGCTCGACCATCTCGCCCGCGGTGAGGTCCCGCTCGAAGCCGGAGCGTCCCGTGGCGCAGAAGTCGCAGCCCAAAGCGCAGCCGACCTGGCTGGACAGGCAGCCTGCGGCGCGGTCCCTCCGGTAGTCCGGCATCAGGACGCATTCCGCCGCGGCGCCGTCGGCCAGGCGCAGGAGCAGCTTGACGGTGCCGTCCGCCGCGACCCGGCGCTCAGCCAGGGTCGCGGCGGGGCGCGGGAACTCGCGGCGCAGACGCTCGAGCAGGCCGCGCGGCAAGGAGCGGCCGGCGGCCGGCAACTCCCCGCCCCGGCGGTAGACCTCCCGAAGCACCGGGGTCGCGTGGGCCGGGTTGATCCCCCAGCTCTTGAGGAGCGCCTCGAGCCCGGCGATGGTGAGGTCGGCTAGGCAGGCTGCCACGATCAGTCATTATAGCGCAGGTAACGGCCAGCGCGGCCCTAGCGGACTGCCGCAGAGGCGCGGTCGTAGTAATCGCGCACCGCGCGGCGGTCCGCGTCCTGCAGGTCGGTGAAGGCGGAGTCTTCCGCCATGATGGTCGGCGCCGTCGGGTAGAAATGCGCCAGGCCCAGGGCATGCCCGGCCTCGTGGAGCGCCACACCTGCGAAGGGATAGGCCCGCTTGGCCGTCTGGCCCGCGGGGCATTCGCTGCGTTCGTCGAGGTACATGCAGGCGCCGCTGTTGATGAAGAGGGTGGCGAAGCGCACCCTGAGGGTGGGGAGATGCGCCCGTTCGAAGCCCTGAGCGCCGTAGTCGCTCCGGCCGTCGGCGCTGTGCTCGGGGTCCGAAGAGTTGAACACGACCAGGCCGGGGTCCTCCAGAGCGGTCCATCCGATGGTGATGTCGGCCCGCTCGCCTTCCCCGGCCGGCGCCAGCTCGACATGCCCGGATGCCTCGGCCCAGCGCCGCAGGACCGCCGCGGCGGCTTCATGGAAGCGGATGCAGGGAGGGCGCCGCTGCGGGTCGGCGAAGAGGAGCGGGTCGGGGCAGGCGCTGATGCGGCGCCGTCCCGGAGGGCCGTCCAGGAACCGGTAGGTGAGGAGGATCTTCGCCCCGCCCGGCCCCGGGGTCCGGGGACTGGCCGCCCACATGTTGCGGGGCAGGACGGAGAGCACGACGAAATCCGGGTAGGGCCACTGGGCGTAGTCTTCCCGGGCCGGCCCGGCGCCGCCGGCTTCTCCGGCGGCGGCGAACCTAGGGACGCCCGCGAGGAGGACCGCCGCCGCGGCGGCCAGTGCCGTCGTTCTCATGCCCAACAAGTGTAGGGTACGCCCGCCTTGACGTCAAGGGGACGTTCCCGAAGAGCCGAAGCGGCGGGCCGCGGCGGTCCAGGCCAAGCCGGCCAGGAAGGGCAGGAGCGTGATGCCCGGCCGCAGCCAGACCCCGAACTGGAAGCAGAGCCAGGTCAGCAGCAGGGCGGCCAAAGCCAAACCCGCGGCCCCCGCCAGATAGGCCTCCGTGGAGAGCTGGATGAGAGCGGCGAAGGCCAAGGCCATGGGCAGGGCGAGCAGGAGGAAGCCCCAGGGCCAGCCGAGGTGGC
>JAQUNT010000350.1 GCA_028717525.1 Elusimicrobiota bacterium | reverse complement strand
CCACCGCCGGCGGGGCGGGAACGGCTTGGGTGGGCGGCGCCTCGGCCTTGGCCGGCTCCGAGGAGACCTTCTGCTCGGCCAGGAAATCGGAGCCTCCCTTGACGAAGCCCAAGGAATCCGACCCTGGGGCCCCCGCGGCCTGGGCTGGGGCCGCGCCCGGGGCGCCGGTCAGGGAGCTCTGGGGCGTCATGGGCGGGGCCGGGGTCTGGGCCGCCTTGATGCGGTCAGTCGAGCTGCGCCGGGGGGCGAAAGGATGGGAGGAAACGTTGGGGTCCCCGGCGCCCGTTTCCTGCGAGCGCAGATAGAGCAGATAGAGGAGCGGGACGAGGAGGATGGCTGCGCCCGCGAAAAGGAGGTAAAGGGTCGTGCGATTGCGCTTGGTAGCCTCTTCCTTGGCGTCCATGTCGGTGCGCAGGGTCCCAGACGGGGACATTAGAAGTGTAACAGTGTTGCGGTCATCTTGCAAGTCCTGGACCTTCGTCCGGCCAAGCCCCATTATGTATTGAAAATTTAACATAAACCCCCTACACTCATACCGCGATGTCCCTTCGCGTCTGAGACCCCACAGGAGAATGCGCCATGGCTGAAGACGACCAGGACTCCACGAGACCCCCGCAGCCGCCTTCCGGGCCGGCTCCCCATTCGGTGGTCTTCCAGGCGCCGGCATCCCCGGCTCCGGAGCCTCCCTCCGGGCCCACCAGCGAGCAGGTCGAGTACGAGAAGAAGGTCGCGGAGCTCGAGAAGCGCCTGGCGACGGAGCACGAGCAGCTGCTGCTGGCGACCCTGAAGAGCCAGCAGGAGGCCGCCACGGCCGCGCGGGTCGAGGTCTCCATCAAGGAGCTGCAGGACAAGCTGCGGCGCGACCGCCGCGAGGCGGAGGCCGAGGAGAGCCGCCGCGCCCAGCAGATGAAGGTCCAGGAGCTCGAGGCGCGCCTGGCCCAGGAGCGCGAGACCTGGGTCACCACGCTCAAGAACCAGATGGGGGCCCGCGAGGCCCAGGACAAGGAGATCGAGAGCCACTTCTCCATGCGCCTGCAGGAGATGGAGCGGCGCTGGCTGGAGGAGAAGGCCGGCTGGCAGAAGGCGGTCCTGGCCAAGGACGATGAGATCCGCAACCTGCGGGCGCTGGCCGAGAAGCTCAAGGGCGCCGACGCGGAGCTCTCCAAGGCCGCGGCCGAGAAGAAGCAGATGGAAGCCCGCCTGGCCGAGCTGGTCCAGGAGCGGGCCGAGGCCGCCGCCAAGGTGGCCGGCGCCACGGAGAAGGAGAAGGAATCCATCCAGATGCGCGCGGACCTGTCCATGGCCCGCCAGCAGCTGACCATGGTCCAGGAGCGCCTGGAGCGCGACCTGGCGGCCGTGCGGGCCAGCGCCCGAGACCGGGAGGAGCGCCTGTTGGCGGACCAGGAGCGCCTGCAGCGCGACCTCGCCACCTTGGCGGAGCGCCTGCGCGTGGAGCACGAGGCGGAGCTGCGGCGCGTCAAGGCCGAGGCGACCGCCGACACCGCCAAGTACAAGGAGGCCGCCGAGCGTTCCGCCGCCGAGCTGCTCCGCCTGCGCGCGATCTGCGGGGCTTTGGAGCGGCAGATGGCCGCGGGCCGCGCCCAGAACGAGGAGCTCAAGCGCGCCGCCGCGGAGTGGGACAAGACCCAGGAGCGCTTCAAGGCCGAGTTCGTGGTCCTGCAGCGCAAGTGGGTGGAGCGCGAGAAGGAGATCCGCGCCGAGGCCGCGGCCCAGTCCGCTCAGGTCATGGAATCGGAGAAGGCGCGCATCAAGCTGGCCGCCCAGGAGGAGATCGGCCAGCGCGCCGCGCGCTTGTCGGAGCAGATGGAGAAGGACCTGGAGAGCGAGGTGCGCCGGCGCGAGGCCGCTCTGCGCGTGGAGATCGAGCGGGGGGCCCTGGAGCGCTTCGAAAAATCGGAGGCCGAGCGCCAGAAGGCCCGCCTGGCCCTGGAAACCGAGGTCGAGCGCATGCGCGCGGAGGCCGCGAAGAAGGATACGGAGTGGGGCCAGAAGCTCCTGGCCAAGGAGACCGAGCTGGTCAACGCCCAGGGGCAGGCGGCGGACCTCGCCTCGCGCCGGGAGCGCGCCGAGGAGCTTCACCGCGACGAGGAGGCCCGCAACCTGGAGTTGGACAAAGCCCTGCAGGCGGTCCGGGAGGAGCTGGGAGGCCTGCGCCGGGAGCTCTCCGATACCAGGGGCCGTCTGGAGAAGGAGGAGGTCCAAGGCCAGGCCCTGCAGACCGAGAAAGCCGAGCTGGAACGGCTCGCCGCGGCCCAGTCCGCCCAGGTCAAGGCCGTGGAGGAGTCCCTCGAGCGGCTGCGCGGGGAGATCGCGCGGGAGGCCCACCTGGGACGCATGTACGTCGCCGAGCGGGATAAGTCGGCAGCCGCCTTGTCCGCGGCCGAGCAGGCGCGGCAAGAGGCCGAGGAGGCGCGGCAGAAGGCCGAGGAAGCGCGGCAGAAGGCCGAGGATGAGGTGGCGCGGCAGGCCCAGGAAATGGCTAAATTGCAGGAGGGGGTCAGCCGGCAGGCCTCGGAGGCCGCGGTCCTGCGCCGGGACTTCGCCGCCAAGCAGACGGCGCTGGAGCAGGCCGCGCGCCGACAGGCCGAACTGGAGGGCCAACTGGAGGCCGCCAAGGAGCCGCAGGGCTCCTGGCTGACGAGGCTGTTGGGCAAGTGAGCGGAGGCAAGGCATGAGGAAGTGGAATCTGGGCTTGGCACTGCTGCTGGCCTTGGGCGGCTGCCGCAGCCTGGGATTGAAGGATGAGTCTTCAGCGGAATTGGAGCGTAATTTCCAGGAATCCGACCGGCAGGTCCGCGAGAACCGGACCCTGTCGAGCCTGGCCGAGATGGAGACGGCCCTGGCCGGCTTCGTCAAGACCGAGAAGCGCATCCCGGAGAAGCTCGACGAGCTGGTGCCCAAGTACCTGGCCGCCGTCCCCAGCGTGGACCTGGCGGTAGCCGGGCACCACGAGACCAACGCCGTCAAATACTACCCCAGCGACCTGCTCCGCGGCGGACAGCTCGACGGGACCAAGCTCAGGGACACGGGCCGCTGGGGCTACGTCCACAATGACCGGCAGGTCGTCATCTTCGTGGACTGCACGCATCCCACGAGCCGGGGCAAGCCGTGGTATAAAGAGAGGGGATCCTAAGAAGAACGGCGAAGGCTACCCCCGACGGAACGGCCGGCCCCCCTTCAAAGGGGGGCCGGCCGGTTTCCGCATCACTGCGTGATGCGGAAATGGTTTCGCGCTGCTTCGCAGCGCGAAAGCCAACGGACAAAGATAGTAGAATTCCTCTAGGATGCCGCGTACCCGCTTCTACCTCCTGGCCGTCCTGCTCCTGGTCTTCTTCGCGGCGGACGCCTATGTGCTCAGGCGCCTGCTGGCCGGCCTGCCGGACATCCATACTTTGGAGGAATACACCCCGTCCTTGACCAGCCGGGTCTTCGACTGCAAGGGCAACGTGGTGGCCGAGCTGTCCATCGAGAAGCGCGCCCTGCTCAGCCTCGACAAGATCCCCGCGGACATGCAGAGCGCGGTGCTGGCCATCGAGGACGACCGGTTCTACAAGCACTGGGGGATCTCCCTGCGCGGCATCCTGCGCTCCGCCTTCGCCAACCTCCTGGCCGGCCGGGTCCGGCAGGGGGGCTCGACCATCACCATGCAGCTCTCCCGGCAGATCTTCCTGACCCGCCAGCGCAAGCTCATACGCAAGCTGCGCGAGGTCCTGCTCGCCATCCAGATCGAGCGCAATTTCTCCAAGCCCGAGATCCTGCAGTTCTACCTCAACCAGGTCTACTTCGGCGAGGGCGCCTACGGGGTCCAGTCCGCGGCGCGCATCTACTTCGGCAAGGAGGTCGCGGACCTCTCCTTGGCCGACTGCGCCCTGCTGGCCGGCATCATCCAGGCGCCGCGGGGCAACTCCCCGTTCGCGCACCCGGAC
>JAQUNT010000349.1:1102-3959 GCA_028717525.1 Elusimicrobiota bacterium | reverse complement strand
CTCCCCTACTACCGCAACAGCGAGAAAGACGCATCCCGGGCCTACATGGCCGCCGTGCGGGATGCGGTCCGCGCGGGGGACGTGGTCATCGCCACCGGACAGACCTACGCGGTCTGTGCATACTACATGCGGCGCTGGAAGATCGCAGCGGCCCTGCTCTCGTATCCCCTTTCGGCCCAAGACCACCCTGGCTACCTGAATTGTCTCGAGGAGATGGCCCGGCCGCAGGAGCTGGAGCAGGATGCCCAGCGCATCACCGAGCTGCTGGATGCGAGGCTGGGCGCGGGCGGCAGCGTGGTCGTCCTCTTCTCCTCTCCCTACGAGATGAACAGCCGGCTATTGGCGCGATTCCCTCCGGTCTTCGAGCCGGTCCTGTCCCCGCCCGGGACCTACCGTGAAGCGCTGATCGGAGCGCCGGTCCGGGTCTTGAGATTCCGGCGCCGCGCTTGAGCGCCGCGCGGCCGGCTCCGGCAGAGGGGTTATTTCCCCACGGGCAATCTGCTAGAATGAGCCCCCGAGACCAGAGCGATGGCTTATAACAGGCCCGCCAAGGACCAGCGCAGGGCTTCCGCCCCGTTGACGGCGGAGCTGTTCGCCCACAAGGCCATCATCTGGTGGCTGCCCCTCCTCTACTGCCTCATCTCTTCCTTGTTCTACCTGCGCACCTACGACTCGGCCCAGGTCAAGATCACGGTCATGCAGATGGGCGGGGCGGCCCTGCTGGCCATGTGGGCCGCGCGCCTGCTGGAAGGGGGCTGGGGGGTCTTCAACAAGGACGACCTGGTCTGCCTCTCGCCGTTCCTGGCCTACCTGCTGGTGGGCATACTCTCCTTCGCGCACGCGCCCTACCACATGGCCAGCGTGGACTTCTTCCTGCGGCATTGCTTCTTCATGACCGCGGCGCTCATCGTCATCTACGAGTTCGACGGCCCGGCCATGGAACGTCTGACCGACATCCTCGTCCTCACCGCCTGGATCGCGGTGGGCTACGGCTTCCTGCAATTCATCGACATCACTTGGTTCCCCAGGGGCCCGGGCAACGGCATCGACCCCTTCATCTGGCGCGGGGCCTTCGGCGACCGCATCTTCTCCACCTACGGCAACCCGAACTTCTTCGCGGACTTCCTGGTCATCGTCTTCCCCATCCTGCTGACCCAGTACCTCAAGACCCGGCGCTTCAGCCTCGTCCCCTTGATGGGCATGCTGGTGATCGACCTCATCATGACCGGGACCAAGGGCGCCTGGCTGGGCTTCGCCTTGGTCATCTTCCTCTTCGGGGTCATCGCCTTCATCTACTTCCCCGCGGTGGTGGCTCCCTTCCGCAAGACGGTGGTCGCGGTCGTGGCGGCCGTGATCCTGGTCTTCCTCGGCTACGTGGCCAAGGACCTGCGGGCCCGCATCGTCTCCGTCAACTTCCGGCTCTTCACCTGGGAGTCCACCTGGGAGATGATCAATACTCACCCCTGGATCGGCACGGGCGTGGGGAGCTTCCCTCCCATCTACCCCGCCTTCCGGCGGCCGGCGATCTTCCACATCGAGGGCAAGCACAATACGGAGACCGACCACTCCGAGGACGAGTACCTTGAGCAGCTCTTCGACAACGGCATCCTGGGCTTCGGGATCTTCATCTGGCTGGTCCTGAGCACCTTGGTCGTGGGCTTCCGCTCTTTGGGCCAGCTCTGCACGCTCTTCTCGACCAAGGACGGCCGGGCTCCGCCGCGCGCCTACGACCTGGTCGGCTACATGATCGCCTTCATGGGGATGCTGGGCCATAACTGCTTCGACGTGAGCCTGCGCTTCGTTTCCAGCGGGGTCTACCTCGGGCTGCTCTCGGGTACGATCGTCAACCTCGCCCGCGGCAAGGCGCTCTACGAGCTGCACGAGCTGCGCGAGGCCGCCCCCGCCCCCGCCGAGGCCCCGGCGGGCCCTTCCGCCTGGAAGAC
Organism: Elusimicrobiota bacterium; assembly: GCA_028717525.1. Lineage (GTDB taxonomy): Bacteria > Elusimicrobiota > Elusimicrobia > UBA1565 > UBA9628 > UBA9628. The sequence goes on along the minus strand of JAQUNT010000349.1, from coordinate 2,016 downwards.
GATCTGCGAGTTCCTGATCTGGCCGGCGCGCCTGGCCGCCTGGGGGGCCCTGCTCTACGCGGCCTTCCTCCTGCTCTCCGAGTTCTCCCGCCTGCAGGGGCCTTTGGGGCGCCTGCCCATGGGCGGGGAGCTCATGCAGTGGTGGCTGGCTTGGGGCGTGTTCGCCGGCTGCGTCCTGTCCTTGATCGGCCTGTTCCTGTACCTGAGCCGTCTCTCCCAGAACCCGGTCGTGCCCCTCTTGATCGCGGCCATGCTCTATCCCCTCTACCAGTTCTGGGGCTACTTCAAGGCCGACGTCCACCACAACATCGCGATCTACTTCTCCAAGGAGCGGCGCTGGGATGACGCGCTGGCCAACTACCTCAAGGTCAGGGCTTTCAACCCCAACTTCGTCATGTCCATGTACTTCATGGGCAACGTCTATAACGACCGTTTCGACATGCGCAACATCTACAACCCGGGATGGGGGGACACCGGCGAGGTCCCGCGCGACGATTATGAGCGGGCCCTGGATGCCTACGAGTACGTGCGCCGCCTGGCCCCCAACTACGTGCAGATGCACCATCAGGTCGGCAACCTGCACATGCGCCGGGCCGAGTGGTCCATGAGCCAGGGCCGGGCCGACGAGGCCGACCGCTACCTCAAGAAGGCCCTCACGCGCTTCTACTTGTACCAGGCCGTGGACCCGGTCTTCGAGCCGAACTACTTCCGCATCGGGCAGGTCTACATGATCTGGGCCCAGCGCGCCCAGCAGCAAGGCCGCAGGGACGAAGCCCGGGCCAATTTCGCGAAGGCCGCCGAGACCTACGAGATGCTCATCAGCGCGCCCAGGTGCGCGGTGGACCGGAGCCTGCTGGACAAGGACTACCTGCTCAAGACCATCCTGTCGTACCAGCGCTACGTGGAGACCGGCG
>JAQUNT010000349.1:0-1092 GCA_028717525.1 Elusimicrobiota bacterium | reverse complement strand
CCGAGGGCTACACGAACCTGGCCAACGCCTATTTCATGCTGGAGCGCTGGAAGGACGCGGAAGAGGCCTACCGGCGCGCCTTGGCGCTCAAGCCTGGCTTCGCGCAGGCTCAGACCAACCTGGCCGTGCTCGAAGAGAGGATGCGGCTCGAGGGCAGGCCCCGGCCCGTGACGCCGCCTTTGCCCGGCTACCAGCCCGAGAACGCCCCGCCGCGCTTCGAGATCGTCCCGTCCAAGAGATAGCCGGCCGCGGCAGCCTGCCCGGAAGGCCTACTGGGCTGGGCCCATCGGGCCGGCTCTCCAGCGGCCCGATCCTGCCCGCGGACCGGCCGGCCGATCATCCACCCGCCCCGCCATCGTCGGGGCCGGCCAGGCCATCTGGGTCTTTGGGCCTAAATTGAAGTAGGCCCAAAGTCTGGTCCAGATGGGCCCAAGGGCCTATAGGGGGAGTTCCGGACCCGTGATAAAATCTTTTCTAATGCTGAGCAGGGAGGTGGAGGGATGAAGAAACTGACGTCTGTTTTGTGCTTGGCCGCGGCGCTGATAGCCGGCTGCGGCGAGGAGACGCGCGACGGGCAGCTGACTTTGGCGGGCTCCGGTCCGATCAAGATCGTCGACCAGAGCGGCAAGGTCGTCGAGTTCCTGGCCGGACCGACCAAGATCGTGTTCTCGGCCGACAAGGCCCGCAAATTCACGGTGACCATCAGCCAGGGCCAGGACAAGCAGGCCGCGTTCTCGGGGCAGGCCCCTGCCCATGACGGCTGGAACTTCACCCTGCGCGGCAAGGACATCGCCCAGCAGGTCGACCTGGCCAGCAACCGCAAGGTCGAATACGTGGGCCGCCCGTGGCGGACCATCCGCGAAGGCGGGCCCTGCGGCTTCAACGGGCGCATGCTGGTCGAGGAGGAGTATCAGGCCTGCAACGAGGACTGGCGCGTGGACTTCGCCGACAGCTCGAACGCGCAGCCGGTCGGCTTCTTCCGCTCGCAGCGCGACAACCTGACCTGCCTCATCGGCTCGCACGACCTCTACTGCCGGGACTACGGGCCGAATCCGCCCTATCCTCATCATCCCATCCCGCATAATCCGCACC
>JAQUNT010000348.1 GCA_028717525.1 Elusimicrobiota bacterium | reverse complement strand
AACTTCCAGAAGCAGACCATCATCTGCGTCACGCATTCCGACATCGTGGCCAAGCGCTTCGGCCGGGTCGAGCGGATCGTGCGCCGGCGCGCGGCCGAGCCGCGGAGGGCGGGCGGCGGCGGGGGCTAGCCCAGCAGGGCGGCGGCCTCTTCCGCGGTCGCGGCGACCTGGAAGAGCGAGACCAGGCGGCTGACCTCGAGGACCTCCTTCACGGCGTCCTGGAGGCAGCAGAGCACCAGGCGGCCCGGCTTCTCCGCGACCTTCCTGCCGGTCAGGAGCAGCAGGCGCAGCCCGGCGCTGCTGATGTACTCGAGCCCGCCGAGGTCGAGCACCAGGGCGGACTTCGGGGAGGCGAGGAACCGGTCGAGGGCCTGCTCGGCCTGGGGGGAGGTAAGGGCGTCGAGCCGGCCCGAGAGAGCGAGGGTGACCACGGCGGAGGATTCCGTCCAACGGATTTCCATGGAGAGATGATGTGTCTTAGGGGCCGCGCCTGTCAACAGCGCGAATTCTACAACTAGGGTCGGGTGCCCGGCTCGTCCATTCTATCTAGGCGACGATGCCCTTCTCGCGCAGGTAGTGCCGGATCTTGGAGCGCGCCCGGGCGGTCTTGACGTACATCAGCCAGTCCTTCTTGGGCACGGAGTTCCGCTTGGTGATGATCTTGCAGATGTCGCCGGATTTGAGCTGGTAGTCCAGACGCACCATCTTGTTGTTCACCTGGGCCCCCACGCAGGAGTAGCCGATGTCCGTGTGCACGGCGAAGGCGAAGTCCAGCGGGGTGGAGCCCGCGGGCAGGGGCTTGACCTCCCCGGCCGGAGTGAAGACGAAGACCTGGTTGAGCTCCAGGTCGGTCTTGAGGCTGTCCAGGAACTCGCGCGGGCTCTTGAGGTCCTGCAGCCACTCGATCCACTGCCGCAGCCAGTTGAGCTTCTCCTCCAGGTGCGCGTCCTTGGCGTGCTCGGCCGTCTTGTAGCGCCAGTGCGCGGCGATGCCGTACTCCGCGGTGCGGTGCATCTCCTCGGTGCGGAGCTGGATCTCCACCAGCTCGCCGCCCGGCCCCATCACGGTGGTGTGCAGGCTCTGGTAGAGGTTCATCTTCGGGATGGAGATGTAGTCCGTGAAGCTCCCGGACACCGGCTTGAACTCCGTGTGCACGATGCCCAGCAAAGCGTAACAGTTGGAGATGCTGTCCGTGATGATGCGCACGCCCAGAGCGTCCTGGATCTCCTCGAAAGGCTTCTTCTGGCGCTGCATCTTGCGGTAGATCGAATAGAGGCTCTTGGAGCGGGAGAGGATGCGGTGCGCGATCTGGGAGGCCGCCAGGGCCTTCTCCACCGACTCCTTGAACTTCTTGAGCGTGGCCTCGCGGGCCGCCAGCAAGGCGTTGACCTTGGCCTCCAGGTCCGCGAACTCCTGGGGCCAGAGATGCTTGAAGGCCAAGTCCTCCAGCTCGCCCTTGAGCTGGAACATCCCCAGCCGGTGCGCCAGCGGGGCGTAGAGGGCCAAGGTCTCGTTGGCGATGCGCTGCTGCTTGGCCTCGGGCAGGTAGCCCAAGGTGCGCATGTTGTGCTGGCGGTCGGCCAGCTTGATGACGATGACGCGGATGTCCTGGGCCGTGGCCAGCAGCATCTTGCGCCAGTTCTCGGCCTGCACGTCGTCCCGGGAGGAGTACTCCAGGCGCTCGAGCTTGGTCACTCCCAGGACCAGGCGCGTGATCTCCTCGCCGAACTCCTCGCGCATGGCCTCCTCTGTGATCGGGGTGTCCTCCAAGGTGTCGTGCAGCAGGCCCGCGCAGATGGTGGGCAGGTCCATCTTCCATTCCACCAAGGAGGTGGCCACGGACTGGCAGTGCACGAAATAGACCTCGCCCGAGGCCCGCTCCTGGTCCGCGTGGGCGCGCACCGAGAAATCGTAGGCCTTGGCCAGGATGCCGGCGTCCACGTGCGCCGCATAGGCCGAGAACTGGGCTATGAGCTGGTCCTTGTCGAGCAGGCTCATGCCGCCTCCGCCGCGACGCCCGGCCGGTCGAGCAGCTCGAAGATGCGCTCGCCCGAGGCTAGGGCCCTCTGCAGGTCCGAGTTGGTGCGCGCCAGGTTCTTGATCGGCGCGTAGGCCGAGTAGAAGGCGCCCAGGAAGGCGAAGAAGGCGCCCGGGCTCATCTGGCCCGCGATGACCTCGCGGCCTCCGAAGTAGAGCAGGGCCGCCACGGCCAGCGAGCCGCAGAGGTCCATGAGCGGCGCGGCCAGGGCGGTGGCGCGCAGGTAGCGCATCATGTGGCCGAAGAAGACCGCATTCTCGGCTCGGAACCCCTCCAGGGCGGCCGAGCCCGGGGCCTGATCCGCGAGGAGGCCGCGCAGGCTGCCCTCGAAGCGGTCGGTCAGGCGCCCCATCATGGCCTGGCTCTGCAGGCTGTAGCGGCGCATCTTGCGGCTCAGCACCACGAAGGCGACGGCCGTGGCGGGCGTCCCGGCCAAGGCCAGCAGGGCCAGCCGCCAGTCCAGGTAGAACAGCGACATGGAGAGCACGACCAAGGTCATCGAGTCGCGGATCAGGTAGAGCGGCACAGAGACCAGCTCCGTCTGCACGATGGCCAGGTCGTTGGTCACCCGGGAGAGGATCTCGGCGGCCTGGCGGCTCTCGGAGAGGCTGGGCGGGCACCCGAGCAGGCTCCGGAAGAGGTCCTCGCGTATGCGCTGCGTGACGCTCTGCCCGATCCAGCTCATGAGGTAGTTCTGCGCGTAGGAGACCGCGGTCTTGCCGGCCATGAGCAGGGGCACCGCGGCCACCGCCAGCCAGAGCATGCGCAGGTCGCGGGCGATGAAGATGCGGTCCACGATGGGCTTGAGCAGGAGCACGACCCCGCCGTTGAACGCGGCCACCGCGCACATGGCGGCCACGGCCCAGGCGAAGCGCCGCCGGTAGGGCCGCAGGTACTCCCAGAAGCGCGCCGGGGTGGTCATAGGGAACCCAGTACCTCGCCGGCGGCGCGCGCGCAGGCTCCCGGCTCGCCCAGGACCCGGCGCAGGGCCAGCAAGTCCTGGCGCAGGCTTTCATGCCGGCCGGGGTCCTCCAGCAGGGCCAGGGCCGCGGCGGCCACGCTCTGCGGGGTGGCCGCGTCCTGGATGAGCTCGGGCACCAGGCCGCGGCCGGCCAGGAGGTTGGCCATGGCGATGTGCTTGACCCGGATCAGGGCCCGGGCCACCGCGTAGGTGGGCCAGGACATCTTGTAGACCACGACCATGGGCACTCCCAGCAGGACGTTCTCCAAGGTGGCCGTGCCCGAGGAGCACAGGGCCAGGTCCAGGCCGCCGCGGCGGGCGTAGCCCTCCTCGCGCACCAGCTCGGCTTGGCCCGCGGCCTGCGCGTAGGCCGCGTCGGGCAGGTGGGGGGAGGCGAAGAGCCGGGCCTGGGTGCTGGGGAAGCGCCGGCGCAGCCGGTCCAGGGCGCCCAGGAAGACCGGCAGGTGGCGGCGCACCTCCGAGGCCCGGCTGCCCGGCAGCAGCCCCACGGTGAAGGGGGGAGCGAGACCGGCTCTGGGCTCCGGCTCCGGGATCAGGTCGAGCAGGGGATGGCCCACGAAGGTGCAGGGCACGCCCGCCTCCCGGTACATCCTCTCCTCGAAGGGGAAGATGACCAGCATGCGCCGCACCAGGCGCTTGAGGACGTGCATGCGCCCGGCCCGGCTGGCCCAGACCTGCGGGCTGATGAAGTAGTAGGCCGGTACGCCCGCCGACTTGGCCAGGCCCAGCACGCGGCGGTTGAAACCATAGTAATCAACACACACCAAAGCCGAGGGCCGGCAGGCCAGCAGCCAGCGCTTCAAACGCAGGGCCAGCCGGACCAAGAAGCCCAGCTTGGCCGCCGGCTCCCAGAAGCCCGTGATGGCGTGCGAGGCCAGGTCCTCCAGGAAGTCGTCGGCCTGCCGCCGCAGCAGGGGGCCTCCGACCGCGGCCACGCGCGCCCCGCCG
>JAQUNT010000347.1 GCA_028717525.1 Elusimicrobiota bacterium | reverse complement strand
ATCAGCGGCGCCAACATCCCGTCCTTCGAGATCTACACCTCGCCGGATTGGCGCGGCACCGGAGGCACGTACTACGCCAACCTCCCCTCCTTCCGCAACGGCAACATCGTGGAAGGCATCAGGCTCACGTTCAAGGACGGCCGGGCCGTGAAGGTCTCCGCGGCCAAGGGCGAGGACTTCGTCCGGAAGACCCTGGCCACGGACCCCGGCGCCTGCCAGATCGGGGAATTCTCGCTGACCGACGTGCGCTTCTCCAAGATCGACCGGTTCATGGCCGACACCCTCTTCGACGAGAACTTCGGCGGCGAGCACGGCAACTGCCACGTGGCCGTGGGCGTCTCCTACACGGACACCTTCGACGGTGACCCCGCTACGCTGACCGAATCCAGGAAGAAGGAGCTCGGCTTCAACGACTCGTCCATCCATTGGGACATCATCAACACCGAGGATAAGCTCGTCACCGCCAAGCTCAAGGGCGGCAAGAGCATCAAGCTCTACGAGAAGGGCCGGTTCAAGTACTGAGGTAGGCCCTTTGCTCCGGCCGGGGTGGGCCCAAAGGCCCATCCCGCGAACCCGGGGTCGCGGCTACAATACCAGCGTCTATGCGGATCTGGGCGCCCCTCGTTGCGCTGCTGCTGGCGGCTCTGCCCTGCCGCGCGGCGGAGTTCGAGGTCCCGAGCCCGGGCGCCCTCTTCCAGGAGCCCGGCCGCCGGCTGGCCTACGAGGGCGGGCTTCCCTTCGTCCTGCCGGACCTGTTCCCCCGCCTGCAGCCCATGCCGCCGCCCGCGCCCGTCCCGGGGATGCGTTTGAAGTCCGCCGGGCCGGTGGTGGCCCGCCTCGACCTGACCAAGGACATGGACCGCTACCTGGCCACATCCTTGTCCTTCCGGACCCGGAGCGGCAAGTCCTGGCGCGTCTCCGTCAACCGCGTGGAGAACTGCGCTGACGGCTCGAACCGCTGCGGGGAGCAGGACCGCTACTTCGTCCTCTTCACTTCGGAGCAGGGCGAGATGGCCTCGGCCAACGTCTACCAGATCGCCGACTACTCCATCTTCAAGTCCGGCAAGAAGGACATCGCCTTCGACCGGGACGGCGCGGTCTACACGGTCAAGCTCCGGCTCTCCGGGCTGAGCCCCCAGGCCGTGCGCGGCAGCAGATTGGAGATCACCTGCAGCCGCCAGGCGGTGTTCAGCGCCACGGTGGACCAGGTCATCGGCGCCCTGTCCCAGCGGGCCGCGCCCGCGGCCATGGCCAAGACCTACATGGCCTTCCTGGGCCGGGACCTGTACCAGACCCCGGCGCGCGACGCCTACGCCGGCCAGACCGCCAGCCTCAAGCTCATCCCCGCCGGCGCCCAGGACGTCTCCGAGCTCTACTCCCTGCCCCTATCCGGCATCACCGCCGGCGGGGTCGTCTACTCCTCGTTCCCCGGCTACGCCTTCCGGCGGGCCGCGGGCCCTTCCGTAGAGATCTACCGGCTCCATTGAGCCCTGCGGGCCCGGGGCTTCAGGCCGCATGACCTACCTTCCCGTGGGCCGAAATACGCCGTCATCCTAGGACTTACGTTTCTAGGAGGGCGTTTCCTGCGATGGTAATCTCTCTTACCTGTCGCACCTATGGAGAACCACATGAACTCCCAGCGCGCCCTGACCATCCTGCCCCTGGCCGCCGCCCTGCTCCTGCCCTCCGCCGCCTTCGCCGGCGCGGTCAAGACCGGGCAGTCCGCCGCGGCCCCGGGCGTCTCCGGGATGACCGGCAGCCCCCTGGGCCGCTCCGCGGCCGCGGGCCCGCAGCTCGACACCCTTTCCGGGGGCCTGCGCCTGACTCTGACCTCGAGCCTCGCCCTGCCCGCCGCCCCGGCCCCGCTGGTCCGCGATGCCGCCGTCTCCCCCGCCGCGGCGGTCGCGGCCGCGCCGGGGCTGGGCGCCGCGCCGCTGGCGGCTCCCGCCGCTCCGGCCGAGGCCAAGGCGCAGCCCACGGCCATGGCCTCCGTCCAGACCGCCGCCCAGGACATCCAGGCGCCCGAGGCCAAGGCCGCCTCCTCCGGGCTGCGCCGCGTCTTCAGCCGGCTCTTCGACGGTTCCGGAGCCAAGTCCGCCCAGTCCGACGCCGGCGCCGCGGTGGCGGGCAGCGAGTCCCAGAGCGGCTCCCACCTGAGCCGGCCTCCCCAGACCCTGTTCTCCGCGGCCCTGGCGGTCTGGCGCAAGGCCGGCCCCCCGAGCGAGGCCGAGCTGCAGGTCAAGCAGGCCAACGGCGAGCTCTCGGACGTGGGACCGGAGAAGGACCTGGTCGAGGAAGTGAAGGTCGAGCCCGAGGCCGTCGCCGTGGAGCTGCCCGAGCCCATCGCCGGCGCCGACAAGGTCGGCCTGCAGCGCTGGATCGTGACCGGCGGGGTCCGCTTCGCCGCCCTGGTCAAGGGCGGGGTGTTCTGGGTGGACCAGACCGGCAACGTCTTCCTCTACCGCCGAGCCGAAGCGCGGACCCTGCGCATACCCGTGGCGCCCGGCAAGCTGGGCCCGGTGGCCGTCAGCGAGGACGGCGAGTACATCTACGCGGTGGTCGACGGCCGCCTGCAGCGCTGGGAGCTGCGCACCAAGGAGATCTGGGCCAAGGCCGCGAAGACCGAGGCCGTGGACGGCTCCAATATCCAGGCCCTCGAGGCCCTCAACGCCCAGGACGCCTCCAGCAAGGGCGACGGCGTGCAGATCCTCATGGACGGCAAGCGCCTGTACTGGGCCAAGTCCAAGTTCGTGGTCCAGAGCGAGGCCGCCGAGCAGATCACCAAGAACGGCTCCCTGCGCTCGGGCATCGCGCCCGCGGGCCGCTCGCTCTATATCGAGAAGACCGCGGCCGGGACCCGGGTCTGGCAGAAGCCCTACTTCGGCTCCGAGACCAAGCTCGAGGACATCGGCTCCCTGCCCATGGACATCAGCGCCATCGTGGCCGGCCCGACGCGTGGGACCTACTACGCGGCGACCAGCGAAGGCATCTTGGAGTGGGACGCCAAGACCCGCCGCTACCGGCTCTTCGCCGTCCCCGGATTGGAGGCGGCGGGCCCCATCGCCGCCATCGACGTGGACCCCGAGGGCCGCGTGCTCGTGGCCGGCAGCCACAGCCTGATCCAGGCGGAGCTGGCGCCCGCGCAGGAGTTCCTCTCCAGCAAGGCCGCGGAGATCCGCCTCTGGGCCCAGGACAACCCCATGTACGTGAAGGACGGTCTCCTGCACATCGGGGAATTCACCTTCCCCATCGGCAGGAAGGCGGCCCAGCCGCGGCCCTGGTACCAGCGCCTGGCCGACCGCCTGCTGCGTCGGACCGCTCCCGCCGAGGTCCTGGACCTGGGCATCAGCGAGAAGGACTGGCAGGCCCTGAACCTGCCGACCAACAAGCGGCTCATCTACGACACCCTCAAGGGCTTCTCCATGAGCCAGCACATGCTCTACATCGGCGAGACCGGGGGCGGCAAGACCTGGATCGCGGAGAAGATCGCCAAGCTCACCAACAACGAGCTCTGGATGGTCTCCATGAACGAGTACACGCGCAACAAAGACTTGATAGCGCGGGAGACCTTCGGCGAGGAAGGCAAGAACAAGACCGGGCTGACCGCCTCGACGGTGCTGCGCTGGATGCAGGAGGGCGGCATCCTGCTGCTCGACGAGATGCACAAGCCGCTGGAAGGCATCGCCATCCTCAACAACATCCTGCAGAACGGGGAGTACCGCCTGCCCGACGGTAGGGTGGTCAAGTACGACAAGAAGAAGTCCTGGGTGATCGGAACCATGAACCCGGTGAAGCCTCCCTATAAGGGCGAGCCCCCCTCCGGCGAGCTGTCCTCGCGCTTCGGCATGACCCTGGAGGTCAAGTACCTGCCCGCCGACGAGGAAGCGGCCCTGCTGCGCATCTTCTACGACAAGGTCCCGCAGGGGGTCATCGAGAAGCTGGTGGCCATCGCCAACGACCTGCGCAAGGTCT
>JAQUNT010000346.1 GCA_028717525.1 Elusimicrobiota bacterium | reverse complement strand
CTGGGCTTTCCACCGGCTGGTCTCCTCGGGCCGGCCGCTGGCGGAGGCTGAAGCCGCGGTCCGCGGCGCGCAGCCCCTGACCGCGGCCGCGGTCCCGGCTGGAGCCGGCCGGATCCTGTCGCCCCAGGAGATCGGCGAGCAGGCGGACGTCATCGCCGCGGATCCCGAGCTCAAGGCGGGGATCGCCGAATGGCAGGGCCGCATCCCGCTCTTCGCCGGCAGGCTCGGCTACCGGCTGCGCTCCGTCATCCTGCGCCTGCGGCAGGCGCTGTATCTGGACCCGCCGGAGTCGGGCCTGCCGGAAGCCGAGCGCGACGCGATCCGGCTCTACTGCGGCTACCTCTACAACCAGATCAACGGCTTCCTAAGGGGCTCCCGGGACGGACTCTCCATGGCGCGGGCGCGGGCCTTGCAGGCGCTGTCCCGGCTCATCGAGTCGGGGCTCGACCGGCTGCCGGACTACCAGGGCACGGTGTACAGGCATTTCTGGACCGACGACCCGGCCCTGGCGGAGCGCTACCAAGCCGGCCGCATCGTGCAGGACGCGGCCTTTCTGAGCGCGACCCGAAGCCGCGGCCGGATGCTGCTGCCGGGCGGGGGCTCGACCAGCTTCAGGCTCATCATCGAGTCCAAGACCGGCAAGCGCGTCGAGCAGCTCTCATTCCGGCCCGAGGAAGCCGAGGTGCTGTTCCGCCCGGGCGCCAGGTTCCTGGTGACGGAGAGCCGCCGGACCTCGGTGAGCGTCGCGGGGCGGGCGTACGCGGAGTACGTGGTCCGCCTCCGGGAGGAGGACCCGGAGCCGCTGGCCGGGCTGGCGAGCCGGCGGCCCGACGCCGTCCTCTTCGACTGGGACAACACTCTGGTGGACGAGCGCGGCGCGGTCGAGGCGGTCCGGATGCGGCTTTTCGACGCGCTGGGGGTGCCCGCGCCGACGTTCGCGGAGGCCGACCGGGTCTGGCGCGCGGACCGCGGCGGCTTCTACGCGCGCTTCTTCCCGGGCATCCCGCGCGGCAAGGTGGATTCGACCTACCAGTCCATCATGGACGGCCTGCGCCAGGAGCGGACCCGCGGCGGCCGGCCCCTGAACCCGCTCCTGCCCGGGGCCAGGGAGACCTTGGCCGAGCTCAAGCCCTCGCCGCAGCCCATCCTGGAAGCGATGCGGAAACTGGGCGCGGCCGGCGGGAACGTCTGGTACGTGGGCGACGAGCCGGTGGACATGGCTGCGGCGCGGGCCGCGGGCGCGCGCGGGGTGCACTTCGGCCCGCGCGACGCGGACGGGCAGGGCCCGCAGGTCGCGGACCACCGCGACCTGCTCGACGGCGTGCTGCGCCGCATCCCCTAGGGCCGGGCCGGCCCCACCCTCGCGGCCGCAAATGATAGAATCCTGCCGCGGGGGTGCCCATGTTCAATCCTGTCATCGACAAGCCCATGTCGGACATCCGTGAGACCATCGAGATCGCCGGCGGCAAGCGCCGCGTGGACCTCCTGCTGCGCAACGCCCGGGTCATCAACACCTTTTCCGGCGACGTGCACATGGCCGACGTCGCCGTCCACAGGGGCCGCATCGTGGGCTTCGGCAAGTACAACGCCAAGAGCAGCCTCGACCTGCGCGGCTCGTACCTGGCCCCGGGCTTCATCGACGGCCACGTGCACATCGAGAGCACCATGGTCAAGGTCCCCGAGTTCGGGCGCATCATCGTGCCCCTGGGAACCACCACCATCGTCGCCGACCCGCACGAGATCGCCAACGTGCTCGGCCTCGACGGCATCCGCTACATGCTCGCCTCCAGCCTCAACTCGGTGCTGGGGGTCTACATCATGCTGCCCTCCTGCGTGCCCGCCTCGCACCTGGAGACCGCCGGGGCCGAGCTCTCCGGCCACGACCTCTCCCCGCTCTTCAACGACGAGCGCGTGCTGGGCCTGGCCGAGATGATGGACTACCCCAGCGTGGTGCACGGCGCCGCCGGCGCGCTGGAGAAGCTGTCCATCGCCCGCGGCAAGCGCATCGACGGGCACGCCCCCATGGTGCGCGGCAAGGACCTCAACGCCTACGTCTCCGCGGGCATCAAGTCCGACCACGAGTGCACCACCGTCGAGGAGGCGCGCGAGAAGCTCCGGGCCGGCATGTTCATCATGATCCGGGAGGGCACCGCGGCCAAGAACCTCAAGGCCCTCCTGCCTTTGGTCAACGCCGAGAACTCCCGCAAGTGCATGTTCGTCACGGACGACCGCCACCTCGACGACATCCACGCCCTGGGCCACATGGACTACCTCGTGCGCAGCGCCATCCGCCTGGGCGTGGATCCCATCCGCGCCATCCAGATGGCCAGCATCAACACGGCCGAGTACTTCGGCCTCAAGGACCTGGGCGCCGTGGCTCCCGGCTACCGCGCCGACCTCATCGTGTTCGACGACTTCAAAAAGCTCCGCATCGCCAAGGTCTTCAAGGACGGCAGGCTGGTCGCCGAGAACGGGGCGCTCAAGCCCGCGGCGGTCACGGACTACAGGGGGAAGGTGCGCGGCACCATCAACGTGCGCTGGATCGAGCACGAGGACTTCGCCATCAAGGCCGAGGGCCGCAAGGCCCGCGTCATCGAGGTGGTGCCGGACCAGATCGTGACCCGGGGGCTGGTCTGCCCGGTCAAGACGGACGGCGGCTTCGTGGCCTCGGACCCGGCCCGGGACATCCTCAAGATCGCGGTCATCGAGCGCCACATGGCCTCCGGGCGCATCGCCAAGGGCCTGGTCAAGGGCTTCGGGCTGAAGAAGGGGGCCATCGCTTCCTCCATCTCGCACGACTCGCACAACATCGTGGTCATCGGCGTGCACGACGGGGACATGTACGCCGCCGCGGTCCAGGTGGTGAAGATGCAGGGCGGCATCGTGGCCGCCTCCAACGGCCAGGTCATCGAGGCCCTGCCCCTGCCCGTGGCCGGGCTCATGTCCGACCGCAGCTCCGAGTTCGTGCGCGAGAAGCTGCACCGCCTCATCGCGGCGGCGCATTCCATGGGCTCCCGGCTCAAGGACCCCTACATGGCCATGTCCTTCCTGACCTTGCCGCCGATCCCCGAGCTCAAGATCACGGACCGCGGCCTCATCGACGCCGTGGACTTCAAGGTCGTGCCCCTCTTCCTGTGAGGCGCACGGCCGCGGTCCTCGCCCTCGCCCTGGCCGCCTCGTCTTTGCGTGCCGCCACCGTCGCGGTCCCGGACTGCGCGCCGCCCAAGCCCTACAACAAGGCCCAGGCCTGGTGGATGACCCAGCTGCCCCCGCCCGGCGACAGCGGCGCCCGCACCGCCATGGCCGTCATCTCTTTGCCCGTCTACGTCGGCTGCGCGGTCCTGGACGTCCTGGCCTTTCCGCTGCGCGTCGTCTACAACGCCGGTCCGCGCTGCTCCGAGCGCAAGCGGGCCCTGGCCGCCGGGCGTGAGCTCGACAGCGAGATCGCCAAGGCCCAGGAGCGGCGAGCCCAGCTCAAGGAGATCGCCGCCCGGACCCCGCCCCAGCTTGCCTTGTGGGCGGAGTTCGACGATTCCGGCTCCGGGGGCCTCCAGCGCGACGGCCGGCTCGACGCGGAGGAGACGGCTCAGCTGCGCTTGACCGTGCGCAACGAGGGCACGGGCCCGGCGCATGAGGTCTCGCTCTTCGTGGAACGCGAGAGCGGCCCCGCGGATGTCATCGTCGGGGAGGTCCCCGCGCTCGGCGACCTGCCCGCGGGCCGGACCAAGATCCTGCGCGTGCCCATCTCCGCCGCCGAATCCCTGTCCGGCGGCAACCTCGTCTTGCGCGTCGCAGCCAAGGAGGAGTTGGGCTACGACGCGGACCCCATCCTCCTGGTCATCCCCGCGGCCGCGCTGGCCGCCCCGGACCTGGCGATCTCGGAGATCGGCCTGCGCGACGGGGCGCAGGAGCTGGCCTTGGGCGCTCCGGTCAGCCTGCGCCTGCGCGTGACCAACCAGGGCGAAGGCCTGGCGCGCGAGGTCAAGGTGCGGCTCT
>JAQUNT010000345.1 GCA_028717525.1 Elusimicrobiota bacterium | reverse complement strand
CGTGTAGGGACGGGGGCCGGGCGCGCTTGCAAGGCCGGCGCGAAACGTGTTGAATCATAGCACGCGCCGCCCCGCCCCCAGATGAAGCTCGTCATCGTCGAGTCGCCCAACAAGGTCCGCAAGATCAAGGAGTTCCTGGGCCAGGGCTACCGGGTGGCCGCCTCCTTCGGCCACGTGCGCGACCTGCCGGCCAAGGGCGACCTGGCCGTGGCCTTCAAGGAAGGCAAGGTGATGCCGACCTACGAGATGCTGGAGCGCTCCGCGCGCGCGGTCGGCGAGCTGGCGGGGCTGGCCAAGCAGGCCGACGAGGTCTTGCTCGCCACCGACCCGGACCGGGAGGGCGAGGCCATCGCCTGGCACGTCAGCCAGCTCCTGGGCGAGCGGAAATATCAGCGCGTGGTCTTCCACGCGGTGACCAAGTCCGCGGTGCAGAAGGCCATGGCGGCTCCCCGGCCGCTCGACGCGCGCCTGGTCAACGCCCAGCAGGCCCGCCGCGTGCTCGACCGCGTGGTGGGCTGGCTGGTCAGCCCCACCTTGCGCGCCATCGGCAAGGCGGCCCGGAGCGCGGGCCGGGTGCAGTCCGTGGCCCTGCGCCTGGTGGCCGAGCGCGAGCGCGAGATCGGGCGGTTCAAGCTGGCGGAGTACATGATCCTGGCCGCCAAGCTGGAGAAGCCGGGCACGCCGCCGGCTTTCCACGCCAAGCTCGTGACCTGGAAGGGCACGCCGCTCAACCAGCGCCTCAAGGACCCGGTCCTGGCGGAGCAGGCCATCGCCTGGTGCAAGACGCAGCGCTGGGAGGTGCTCTCCTGCGAGCGGCGCGACTCCACGCGCAACGCGCCGCCGCCCTTCTCCACGGCCACGGTCCAGCAGGCGGCCTCGGTGCGCCTGGGCTTCAACCCGGACGTGACCATGAAGCTCCTGCAGGGGCTCTTCGAGGACGGGCAGATCACCTACCACCGCACCGACTCCACGGCCCTCTCGCCCGAGGCCATCGCGGACGCGCGCCAGCTCATCGCCAAGGATTTTCCGCCCGAGTACCTGCCCCAGTCGCCCATCATCCACGCCACCAAGTCCGCCAACGCCCAGGAGGCGCACGAGGCCATCCGGCCCACCCACCCCGAGAAGGGCCCCGAGGCCCTGGGCAAGGCCGACGCGGGCCGGCTCTACAAGCTCATCTGGCAGCGCTTCATCGCCTGCCAGATGGCCCCGGGCAAGGACCAGATCACGACCCTGGACGTGGCCTGCGCCCCGGGCGAGTGGAAGATGCCCGACGGCAGGATGGTCCCGCGCGGCGTGTTCCAGGCCAAGGGCAAGGTGCTGGTCTTCGACGGCTGGCGCCGCCTGGCGGGCGAGGACGCCACCGAGGAAGCCAAGGTCAAGGCCAAGCCGGGCGAGAAGCCGGAGCCCGACGCCGAAGAGGAGGAGGAATCCTCCGAGGAACTCCCCCTGCTCGAGGTCGGGCAGGAGGTCAAGGTCCTCGACCTCTCCGTGCAGAAGCGCTCCACCAAGCCGCCGCCGCGCTACACGCAGGCCTCCCTCATCAAGAAGCTTGAGAAGGACGGCATCGGCCGGCCTTCCACCTACGCCAACATCATGCGCACCATCCTCGAGCGCGGCTACGTGGAGGAGAAGAAGCGCAGGCTGCACGCCACGGAGCTGGGCCGCTCCGTGACCGACTTTTTGGTGCGCAATTTCACGGGGAACTTCATCGACCTGGACTACACCGCGCGGCTGGAGGAGGACCTGGACCGCATCTCCCGCGGCGAGGCGGACTGGGAGAAGGTGGTCACCGAGGCCAGCTTCGCGGTGCTCAAGCTGGCGCAGGAGGCGGGCCTGCGCGGCAATCCCCTGCGGCCGAAGAGCCCGCCCGCCGCCTGAGCCGCGGCGGATTTGGTATCATCGCAGGGAAGTCCGGAAGCGACCTCGGAGGAGCCCAAATGCTGAATCTCTGCATCCTGCCGGCACTCTTTCTGATCCTGGCCGTCGTCCCGCAGCGTCCGGCCGCGGCGGCCACCACGGGCTCGGTCAGAGCCGACTCGGACCGGGCCCACGAGGCCCTGGCGCGCGAGGCCGGCGAGCTGGACGCGGAGCCCGCGGTCGCGCCCGAGCCCCGGCCCGCCGTGGCGCCCGAGCCGCTCATCCCGCCCGCGCCTCCGGCCGAGCCGAGCCCCGCAGTCGAGCCCGCGCCCGTCCCGGCTCCGGCCCCGGCGCCGGCGCAGCGGGCCGGCCTTCCCGTCACCCTGTACTGGCACATGGCCGACGACGCGGACGTCTACCTCAACGGGCGGCCCCTGCGCGAGTATTCTCCGTCCTTCAAGACCCGGGGCGACGAGGCTCCGCGGCCCGCCTTCTCCGTCCCCGCGGTCCTGCGCGACGGCGACGTCTTCACGGTCGGCGGGCGCCGCGGCGGCAGCTACGGCTTCATGCTCATCGCCGAGGCGGCCGGCGGGCGCGACGTGTTCATGACCGACAAGGATTCCTGGAAGGCGTACAAGCCGGGCGAGCGGGCGGACTGGTTCGAGCCTGCCGCGGCCAAGGCCTCCGAGTCCGGGCCGGTCACGGTACAGCCCGACCCCTGGTACCCGCAGAAGGAGCTCAACGGCAAGCACGGCAACAAGGCCCTCTCCATCTGGGGCGGCCCGTCCGAGACCTTCGCCTACCTCTACGGCACCGTGAGCCTGCGGGAGACGGCGCCCGCGCCGGCCGCCCCGGGCGCGTTGTCTCTGCGCTCCTTCAACTACCCCGCCCAGCTCATCCGGGTCCGCGACTCCTTGGGAGAGCTCTCCGCCGACGAGAAGGAGGAGGCGGCATTCAAGAAGGTCCCGGGCCTGGCCGACGCGTCCTTGGTCTCCTTCGAATCGGTCGCGCATCCGGGCTACTTCCTGAGGCACCAATCCTTCCGGCTCAAGCTCCACCAGGACGGCGGCGACAGGCTCTTCAAGGAGGACGCCACCTTCCGGGTCGTGCCGGGGCTGGCCGGCGCCTCGGCGTTCTCGCTGGAGTCCTTCAACTACCCGGGCTACTTCATCCGGCACCGGGGCGGCCACCTCTACGTGGAGAAGGGCGCCGACGACCTGTTCCGCAACGACGCCACCTTCAGCTTCGTCGACGCGCAGGCCCGCTAGGGCATGACGGAACCCGGGGCGGCGCGCCGGACTTCCTTACCGCCGGCGCCTGCGGTAGCGGAGGTTCCGTAGGTGCCGGCGGGACGGACTTCCTTACCGCCGGCGCGGCTCTCCACGGAGCTCAACCGCCTCTCCACCGCCTGCCGGGAGAGGTCCCTGACCGTGGGCAAGCTCCTGCCCGGCATGGCCCCGCGCGACCAGGCGCTTTTCACGGCCATACTCTCCGTGGGCTTCCTGCACCCCATCCCCATGCCCGGGGTGTCCACGGTCTTCGGGCTGGTCATCGTCTCGGCCGGCGTGCGCATGGCCATGGGGCTGGGGCCCTGGGTCCCGGCGCGCTGGCACGGCCGGCACCTGCCGGGGCGCACCATGGCCAAGGTCTTCGCGGCCGGAGCGGCTCTCATGCGCCGCTGCGAGAAGGTGGTCAAGCCCCGCGGGCTGGCCATCTCCGCGCATCCCTGGACGCAGAGGGCCAGCGGCTGCGGCATCGCCTTCTGCGGGCTGCTCCTGTCCGCGCCCCTGCCGCCGGGCACGAACTTCCCTCCGGCCACCGCCATCCTCCTGCTCTCCATCGGGACCATCGAGGAGGACCTGGTCTTCCTGGCCGCGGGCTGCATCGCCCTGGCGCTCAACGTCCTCTTCTTCGGCGCCATCCTCCTGCTGGGCTGGGGCGGGGTCAAGGCCCTGCTCGGCTAGCCTGCAGGATGAGGTGACCGCCGGCGCGCTCGCGGTCAGGGATCCAGGTCCCGGACTGTGTCCGGACGGGACTGACAAAATAATTCGGGTTATGAATCTGCGTTTATGTTCCTGATTTTCCGTCTAAGACTGCCTCTGGCATCCTTCCGATTTCTCGTGTATCAACTCGGTGCATGGGAAA
>JAQUNT010000344.1 GCA_028717525.1 Elusimicrobiota bacterium | reverse complement strand
AGACCGTGCTCAATGCGGGCATCGCAGGCGTGGTGGGCAGCGTGCGCAGCCTCATCAAGGTCGAGGAGGCCTGGCGCCCCTTCGTCGAGGACCTGCTCGGAGAGCGGCTCTTCGCCGTGGTCTGCGAGCACTCCAGCGCGGCGCGGGCCGGCATCGAGCTATTGCAGGCCGCGGGCTCGGGCCGGGCTCGCTTCCTGGTGCTGAGCACCTTGAGCGGAGCTCCGGGGGAGCGCGCCTATCCGGAACAGGCCCAGCCCTTGCTGCGCCACATCCAGTACGAGCCGCGCCACGAGGCCGCGGTGCGCTTCCTGTTCGCGGAGAGCTACGCTCTGGACAAGGCCCTCTTCGGAGACCATTGGGTCTGCGGCGGCGCCGCGCCCGGGCCCGGCGTTCAGCTCAACCTCTCGGACATCGAGGACCTGCGCGCGCGCCTGGGGGCCTTGGAGGCGCAGTCCGTCGAGCGCGCGGCGGAGTCCGCGCGCTGCCTGGAGCAGGCCGGCGCGGCCGAGGCCCTTCTGCGCGAGGCGGATTCCGAGCTCAGCCAGGCCACCGCCCGGGAGGAGTCTTTGCGCGCGCGCCTCCAGGAGAAGGAGGAGGGCCTGGGCCTGGCCCGGCAAAACGTCGAGCTGGGCACGGCGAGCGCCGTGGGCGTGCTCCAGGAAGTGGCCAAGATCAAGGAGGAACTGCTGGGCCTCAAGATCCGGAAGGCCGAGGCCGAGCAGAAAGAGCAGGCCTGCCGCCAGACCGAGGCCGAAGCCTCGGCCGCGGCGCAGTCCGCGCGGGACGCTCTGGCGGCGAAGGGCTCCGACCTGAAGGTGCTCAGGGAGCGCCTCGAGGGCCTCGAGCGCGAGATGTCCATACACGCCAAGCGCTTCGAGCAGCTGGCCGACAGCAAGAAGGACATGGAGGCGACCATCACCGCGCGCGGCCAGGAGCTGGAATCCCTGGCCCGGCAGCGCGATGAGGCCGTGGCGTCGAAGGACCAGTCCCGTCAGCGGATCCAGGTCCTGCAGGCCGAGCTGGGCGGCCACGAGAACGCGGCCGCCGCGGCCAACGCGCGCGTGCAGGAGACCGACAAGTCCCTGCAGGAGCGCAGCCTGGCCTTGACCTCCCTCAAGAACGAGCAGGAAGCCGTCCAGCGGGAACTGCACGCTCTGGAGCTCCAGAAGAGCGAGCGGCTCACCCGCCAGGAGATGCTGCGCAGTCAGCTCTGGGACCAGCGCCAGCTCACCGTGGAGGAGGCGAAGGGCAAGTACGGGGCGGTGGCCGTGGATGTCGAGAAGATCGACAGCCTGAG
The DNA here is from genome assembly GCA_028717525.1 of Elusimicrobiota bacterium. Taxonomy (GTDB): domain Bacteria; phylum Elusimicrobiota; class Elusimicrobia; order UBA1565; family UBA9628; genus UBA9628. The sequence goes on along the minus strand of JAQUNT010000344.1, from coordinate 2,709 downwards.
GAAACGCATCTCCACCATGGGACTCATCAACCTGGCCGCGCCCGAGGAGTACGAGGCTCTGTCCCAGCGCCAGTCCTTCCTCAACTCCCAGCTCAGCGACCTGACCCAGGCCAAGGACGACCTCAAGGCCGCCATCCAGAAGATCAACGCCACCACCCGGGAGAACTTCCGCCAGACCTTCGCGGACGCGCGCGAGCACTTCCGCAGGCTCTACGGGGTGCTCTTCGAGGGCGGCGAGGCCGACCTGGTCCTGACCAACCCGGACGACATCCTGGAGACCGGGGTGGAGATCGTGGCCCAGCCCCCTGGGAAACGGCTGCAGAGCATATCGCTCCTGTCCGGGGGCGAGAAGACCATGACCGCCATCGCGCTGCTCTTCGCCTTCTTCATGGTGCGGCCCTCGCCCTTCTGCATGCTCGACGAGGCCGACGCGGCGCTCGACGACGCCAACATCGAGCGCTTCGCCAATATGATCAAGGAGTTCGGCTCGCGCACGCAGTTCCTCATCATCAGCCACAACAAGCGCACCATGGAGGCCGCCGACACCATCTACGGCGTGACCATGGAGGAGAAAGGCGTCAGCCAGATCGTCTCCATCGAGTTCCAGAAGCGCGCGGGGACCCACGCCCCGGCCAAACCGGCCGCGCCCCAGGCCGAGGCGGACCCGGCGCCCGCCCCGGCCCCGGTGGCGGCGGCGGTGCAGCAGGCCCTGCCCATCGACCCGGCGCCCCAGCCGTCCGCGGAGCCGCCCGCCACGGACACGCCGCCGCCGCAGGCCTGAGGCTGGGGGCGGGTCCGGATCTCAGGACCTGCCCCCGCTCATTTAGTATCATTACAACCGTAAACATGCGGTACGGCGTTTTTTCGGACGTCCACGGCAACCTCGAGGCCTTCAGCATGGTCCTGGACTTCTTCCGCGCCTCGCGGGTCGACGGCTACATCTGCTGCGGAGACGTCGTGGGCTACGGCCCGGACCCGGAGGAATGTCTCAGTCTGATCCGGGAGCTCAAGAACCTGCACATCGTCTGCGGCAACCACGACCTCGCCGTCATCGGCCGCATCGACATGGAATGGTTCAACCCCTACGCCCGCGCGGCCACGCTCTGGACGCGGGCGGCGCTGGGGGAGGAGTCGCGCCGCTTCCTGGAGAGCCTGACGGCGCGCCTGGATCACAAGGACTTCACCATCGTCCACGGCTCGCCGCAGCGGCCCGCCGACGAATACCTGCTCAGCGTGGCCCAGTTCAAGAACAACATGTCGCGGGTCAAGGCCTGGCCGCTGTTCTGCGGACACAGCCACATGCCGGTCTGCTTCCGTTGCTCGGCCGAGGGCAAGGTCCAGGCGCTCTTCATCGAGGACCACCAGGCCATCATCGGCGAGATGGCTCCCTACGGGATCGTGCCCGTGGCCTATAACCCGGGTTCCGTGGGCCAGCCGCGCGACCACGACAACCGCGCCGCGTGCGCCCTGTGGGACAGCGAGGCGCGCACCTTCCAGGTCTACCGCTTCGCCTACGAGGTGGCCGCGACCCAGGCCAAGATCCGCGCCAAGGGCCTGCCCGAGTACCTCGCCCTGCGCCTGGCCTACGGACAATGAGGGAGGACGCTATGACGATGCGAACGATCCGGATCCGGTCCCTGGCGGCCGGGATGCTGGCCGCGGCCCTGGCTTGGCCCGCGGCCGCCTCGGCGGAGTTCCTGACCGGGGTCGAGGTGGCGGCCGGCTACCGCAACGACAGCCTGAACTGGGACATCTCCACGGACCCCTCCGGCCTCAGCGCGCCCAACGTGCTCTCCGAGCTGAGCTGGAAGAACCTGAACATCCTGGAGATGCAGGCCCGGGTGCACGCGGAGAACGACTACGGCTTCTACGCCAAGGCGGAGCTCAGCTACGGCTGGATCGTGCACGGCCGCAACCAGGACTCCGACTACGACGGCAACAACCGCACGCAGGAGTTCTCCCGGTCCAACAACAGCTCCAACGGCTCCTACGTCTGGGACGGCTCCTTCGGCCTGGGCTACGCCCTCCACCCCAACGAGGACTGGTCCATCATCCCCCTGGTGGGCGCCGCCATGGACACCCAGAAGGTGGTCATGAAGGACGGGTACCAGACCATCGGCGACGGGGTCCGGGTGCCGCTGCCGGGCCCCTTCGCGGGGCTGAACAGCTCCTACAAGGCCGACTGGTGGGGGCCCTGGGGCGGGCTGGACGTCCAGTACACGGCCGGGCGGCTGCAGCTCGGCGCCAGCGGCGAGTACCACTGGGACGTGGCCTACAGCGGCACCGGGGACTGGAACCTGAGGCCGAAGACCCTCTCGGACAAAGCCTGGCACGGCCGCGGCTACGTGGCCGGGGGCAGCATCGGCTGGGCCCTGGACGAGAACTGGACCCTGCGCGCCGCGGGCCGGTGGCGCGATTTCACGGTGGACCGGGGCACGGAGAACCAGTGGCTGGCCGGGGCCCCCATCGGCGACCTGTCCTTCAACCACGCGCACTGGAGCTCGACCTCGGGCTCGCTGGGGCTGGAGTACCGCTTCTAGCGCCGTGCGGCCCCGCCTCACGGCATGCATCGGCGCCTGCCTCCTGGCGCTGGCCGGCTGCCGCCAGCCGCCGTCGGCTCGGGCGCCCCTGCGCTACCGCTTCTGGTGGCCGGCTTTGTCCCTCGACACCTACAGGGCCAATCATCTCGACACCATGCAGGTCACCAAG
>JAQUNT010000343.1 GCA_028717525.1 Elusimicrobiota bacterium | reverse complement strand
AGGCACCCCCATGTAGGCCTGCTCCATGAACTTGGGGATGACCGCGGAGTAGAGCGACTCCGGGTCCTGGCGCGGGCCGAAGACATTGAAGTAGCGCAGGCTCACGGTCTCCAGGCCGTAGGTCTTTGTGAAGAGCACGGCATAGTGCTCGCCGGCGAGCTTCTGGGCGGCGTAAGGAGACAGCGGCCGGGGCAGATGGTCCTCGCGCTGCGGGAAGAGCGCGGTGTTGCCGTAGACCGAGCTCGAGGAGGCGTAGACGAAGCGCTTGACCTTGGCCTCGTGCGCGGCGATGAGCATGTTGAGGGTCCCGGTCGAGTTGGACTCGTGCGAGACGGCGGGGTTGTCCACGGACTTGGGCACCGAGCGCAGAGCGGCCTGGTGGATGACATAGCAGGCCCCTTTCACGGCCCGCCGGCAGTCCGCCGGTTCGCGGATGTCGCCCCGCAGGAACTCGACGCGCTGGCGGAAGGAAGCCATGTGCTCCAGCTTGCCCGTGCAGAGGTTATCCAGGACGCGCACCCGCTCGCCCCGGCGCACAAGCTCTGCGGCGATGTTGGAGCCGATGAAACCGGCGCCTCCCGTCACCAACCAAAGCCTGCCTTTTCTGTTCATAGGAGTGGCCTTGAGTCTAGCATTTCCGTCGCTCCCCTCGGTAGGTTCCGGAGATGCGCCGCGCCTTGTCCCCTCCCGGGCCAATGCGCTACGATGGAGGCGATGATCCCGAAGCGGCGGGCTCCCGTCCCCCCGGCCCTTCTGGCAGCCCTCCTCGCCGCAGTGGTCGCGGCCGTCTTCTCACCGGCCCTGGACAACGGATTCGTCAATTGGGACGACGATGCCAACTTCCTCGCCAACCCGGATTTCCGCGGCCTGGGCTGGTCCCGGCTCAAGTGGATGTTCACCACCTTCCTGCTCGGTCCATACCAACCCGTGAGCTGGCTGAGCCTGGGCGCCGACTATGTCCTGTGGGGCCTGGACCCCTTCGGCTATCATCTGACCAGCATCATCCTGCACGCGGCCAACTCCGGGATATTCTTCGTCGTGGCCTTGGCCTTGCTGCGCGAGATCGCGCCTCCGCAAGACTCGGGCCCGTCTTGGCGCATTCCCCTCGCGGCGGCCTTTGCCGCCCTGGTCTTCGCCGTCCATCCCCTGCGCGTGGAATCGGTCGCCTGGGTGACAGAACGGCGAGACGTGCTCTCCGGTCTCTTCTGTCTCCTGAGCCTGAACTGCTATCTGAGAGGTCTGGGCAGGACGAGCTGGCTGCGCCGGCACGCCTGGGCCCTGGCCTTCTTCGCCGCCGCGCTTCTCTCCAAGGCCATAGTCATGGGCCTGCCTCTCGTCCTGCTGGCCTTGGACTTCTATCCCCTGCGCCGATTGCCGCTTGAGCCGGCGCGATGGTGGCAGGCCCCCGCGCGCCCGGTCTGGCTGGAGAAGATCCCTTATCTGGCCCTGGCCGCGGGCGCGGCAGGCATCGCGCTGCTGGGCCAGCAGAGGATCGGGGCCGTAGCGTCCTGGGAATCCTGGGGGCCCATGCCCCGTCTTTGCTACAGCCTGGTGTTCTACCTCGGCAAGACCCTATGGCCCGTGCGTCTGATTCCTTTCTATGAGGCTCCGCTGCCCCTTTCGCTGTGGAGTTGGCCTTACTGGGGGTGCGCCGCTCTCGCGGCCGCGCTGACCATAGGATCCGTATGGGCCTGGCGCCGCTGGCCGGCGGTCCTGGTACTGTGGCTGACTTACGGCGCCGCCCTGGCGCCTGTTGCGGGATTGATCAAGATAGGCCATCCCTACCTGGCCGCAGCGGACCGCTACACATACCTCTCCTGCCTGGGCTGGGCCTTGGGGGCAGGCTGGGTCCTGGAGCGTCTGCTCAACCGGGACCGGTTGCTGGTCCGCGCTGCAGGCTTGGCTGCGGCCGCGGCGCTCCTGGCGGCTCTCGGCGCGCTGACGGTGCGCCAAATCCGGATCTGGAAGGATTCCAGCAGCCTCTGGAGGGCGGTCCTGGCGGTCAATCCGGACTCCGCGGTGGCCCACGGCGGCCTCGGCGAGGCCTTGGTCTCCGAGGAACGCTGGGAAGAGGCCGTCCTCCATCTGCGCTCTCAGCTGGCCGGACTCCCGGCAGAGACCATCGATTCCCAGAGCCTGGCGGCCGTCCGGGCGAAGACCCTCCAGAACCTGGCAGCCGCCCGGTCCAGGCGAGAGCGGATCAAGGCCAGCCCCGCGCGATACTACAACGATATCGCCGTGGAACTGGCCAGCCAGGGACGGTTGACGGAGGCCGAACTGGGATTGGCGAAGTCCCTGCAAGCCGAACCCAGCCTCGCCCTGACCCACACCAACCTGGGGCTCTGCCTGCTGCGCGAGGGCCGGTTCGCCGAAGCCGAGCGGCACCTCCGCAGGAGTATCCGGCTCGACCCCCGGGGCCCCGACGCCTTCTCGGCGCTGGCCGCAGTCCTGGCCGCTCAACGCCGATTCGAAGAGGCCGCCTCCGCGCGACGGCAGGCTCTGGCGCGCCAGTCCCGGGACGCCCGGCAGAGCTCCCCCTGATTCTCGCCCGGCGGACCCGATCCGGCCGGCCAGCCTAGGGCCTGTCTTCCCGCCCCTGGGCCCGCTCCGGGAACCACTCGGACTCCCAGTCGTGGACCTTCTGCTTGTCCTCGTCGAAGCCGCCGAACTTCATCTCGATGCGGACGCTGGCCTCCTTGACGTTGCCGGGCCGGAACCGGCAGGTCAGCCGGGTGTAGAAGTCGTGCCAGCGCTTGACCACAGTGAATTCCTTCTCGAACAGGCGGAACCCATGCAGCCCGCCGATCCCCCCCGGGCTGGAGACCACGGAGCGCAGGGCCCCGCTCAGGCGCAGGGTGCCCGTGGAGTTGGCCCAGCCGAACTCCGTGTTCATGTAGTAGTGGGCGGCTTCGGCCAGGTTGTAGCCCGCGCCCGCGGTCAGGAAGGTCCCCCACTCCTCTCCCACGGTCGCATTGAACACGACGTTGCGGTTGCCCTGGGCGAGCTGGTAGTCGTCGCGCAGCGCCAGGCTGAAGGCCGGCCGGGGGGTGTAGATGAGGTCCGTGGTGATGGGCTGGACCCGGTCGCGGAAGCCCACGGTGTGGTCCCGGAACACGCGGAAGTCGTAGCCGGACTGCAGACGCACCAGCACGGCGCGGTTCGGCCGGAAGGCGTGCAGGGCCGAGAGCAGGTTGGTCTCCACCCCGTGGTCCACGGCGGCGCCGTCGACCGACAGGGAGTCCGGCCGCAGCCGCCGCGCGTAGGTCTGGGTGACGTCCGAGTCCCCGGCCCAGGTGCGCAGGCGCAGGGTGCCGGCCACGGAGTAGCGGCCCACCGCCGAGTCGCGGAACCGCACGGTGGTCGCGCTGCCGTAGACCACGTTGTTGTAGTCGTAGAAGGTCTCGCTGTAGCTCGCGCGCGGGGTGAAGCTCAGGCGCCGGCTCAAGGGGAAGACGCGCGTGGCCTCCCAGGTCCCGTTGACCGACTTCTGGGTGTAGCCGCGGCCGTAGCTGTAGTTGTTGACCGCGTAGCCGGAGAGGGTGTTGAGCCAGGGCAGGCCGAAGAACTTGAGCTGGGCGGACTGGGCCTCGAGCCGGGGCGCGTCCTCCTGGGTCCTGACGAAGGTGGAGGTGGAGATGGCGTCGTCCTGCCGCGAGTAGGCCAGGCGCACCGTGGCCTGGGGCGCGCGGTAGACCAGGGCCCCGTTGTTGAGCATGTAGGAGGCCACGGGGAGCAGGCTGGAGCGCGCATAGTCGTTGTTGAACCGGGCGTCGGAGAGAGCCTGCAGGCGGCCCTGGACCGAGAAGGAGCTCGCGAAGCCCTGGTACAGGTCGCCGTTGAGGGACCAGCGGTCCTTGCGCCCCCCGGTCTCCTTGATGTTGTAGACGGACAGCCCCCCGCGGGAGTCCTCCCCCTTGCGGCGGAACAGCTCGCCGCCGGCGCCGAACCCCTGGGAGCTGTAGTAATCCAGGAAGAGCTTGGTACGCCAAGAGTCCGAATGCTGGGTGGTCAGATTGGT
>JAQUNT010000342.1 GCA_028717525.1 Elusimicrobiota bacterium | reverse complement strand
CCCAGAGCGCGCGCAGGTCCGCCCCGGGCAGCAGGGCCGCGATGCGCCCGCGCATCTCTCCGGCCGCGCTGCGCGTGAAGGTCAGGGCCAGGATCTCGCCGGGATGCGCCCCTAGGTCGCGGATGAGATGCGCCACTCGGTGGGCGAAGACGCGCGTCTTGCCCGTGCCCGGCCCGGCGGCCACGACCAGCGGCCCGCCCGCGGCGAGCACGGCCGCGCGTTGGGAGGCGTCGAGCTCGGCGCCCTTCACAGCAGGGCGAGCTGGTCCTGGCGGGTGAAGTCCGCCTCGCCCAGCAGGGAGACGGTCCCGTACTCTCCGTCGTAGCCCGGCTCCAGCCGCACTTCGCCCCGACGCATCCGCTCCAGGGCCAAGGCCGGCAGGGGCAGGCCTTCCCGCTCCAGCTCCTTGGCGGGCAGCTCGCGCAGGATGCGGAACTCGCTGCCGAAGCGGGCCAGGAGCCTGTGGTAGAGGGCGTCGACCTTGACCGAGCCCGGCCCCACGCGCAGGGCCTGGCCGAGGACTTCCTTCAAGGGGATGAGGCTCTCGAAGCCCGGGGCCCCGGAGGGGCGCTTGCCGGTCTGGCGGTCGGCCAGGAGCTCCACGCGGTGCAGGACCCCGACCGTGACCGGCTTGCCGCAGGCCGGGCAGAGGCCCTGGCGCCTGATGGTCTCTTCAGGCTGGAGAGGCGCCAGGCACTTGCGGTGGCCGTCCACGTGGTACTTGCCTTCCTCGGGGAAGAACTCGAGGGTCTTGAGGAAGCGCCGGGGGTCGCGGCCGCGGATGGCGGCGAATAGGCCCGCGTAGGAGAGCTCGCAGTCGAAGAGGTTGGCCTCCCGGCCCAGCTTCTCCGGGGAATGGGCGTCGGAGTTGGAGATGAGGGCCAGGCGGTCGAGCTGGGAGAGCCGCCAATTCATGGGGGGGTCCGAGGAGAGACCGGTCTCGATGGCGAAGATCTCGGAAGCGAGGTCTCCGAAGCACTCTTCCAGGGAATCGAACCCGGACTCGGAGCCGAACACCGCGAAGTGCGGGGTCCAGGCATGGGCCGGGACCAGGTAGGCCTGCGGGTCCGACTCCCGCACGATGGCGAGCAGGTCCCGGGAATCCAGGCCCAGGATGGGCCGCCCGTCCGAGCGGATGTTGCCGATGGCGCCCAGGCGCGCGGCGATGCGGCTCGCGGCCGCGAAGGAGGGGGCGAAGACCAGGTGGTGGACCTTGCGCACCTTGCCGTCCCTCTTGTAGATGCAGGAGATCTCGCATTCCAGGAGGAAGCGCGCCGGCGCCCGGCAGGACGGGGGGACCTCCTGGTCCTGCGCCCCGGCCAGCTCGTCCTTGAGCGCGAAGAGGCCGGGCTCGGCCGGGACCAGCTCGTCCTGGAGCTGGGCCAGCCAGCCAGGATGGGTGAAGTCCCCGGTGCCCAGCACCGAGATGCCCTTGAGCTGGCACCAGCGGTGGAGCAGGGCGGGCTCCAAAGAGCGGCTGCAGGCCCGGGAATGCTTGGAGTGGATGTGCAGGTCGGCGATGAAGGGCATGGGTCCATGGTATCAAAAACCGCTTCCGGGTTGACGGCCCGCATCGGTCTCGGACGGAGGATCCGGCTCCAGCGCCGCCGCAACGGGACATCGAGCTCATGACCGAGCCTTTGCGCCGCAAGATCCTGATGCTGGCGTCCGGCCGAAAGGCCGAATGGCCCGTTCGCCCGATCTAAAAGCCGGCCGCCAAGTGCAGCGCTCCCCCCGCGCCGAGGGCCAGCACGAGGCCGAACAAGGCGATGGCGACGGCGTCCTTCAGCCCCGCCTCCCTGATCAGGACCGAGAAACTGGCCAGGCACGGAAGGTAGAGCGCGAGAAAGACGCTGCCGACCACCCACTGCCCGGCCGACAGGCTGTAGGGCACCAGCATTGAAATCGCGACGTCCTTGCGCAGAAACCCCAGGATTACGACCGGCGCCGCCGCCGATGGCAGGCCCAGGACGATCTCCAAGGCAGGCCCGAAGACTCTCTCGGCGAGCTTGAGCGCGCCGATGGCGTCGGAAAGTCCCACCAGCGCGACGCCGGCCACGATCATCGGGACGGCTTCCAGCAGGAATTCCCGGATGCGCAGCCAAAGCTTCCCCAGGAGCACTCGTGCCGCGGGGAGCTGATAGGGAGGAATCTCGACGAATATTTCCGGCATCTCCCCTTTGAGCATCCTATTGAGCAGCACCCCGGCCCCAAGCCCGGCGAGCATGATCGTTCCCAAGGCTGCCGTGGCGTAGAGCGCGCCGTAGCGGCCGACCAGAGCCAGAATCATGGCGCTCTGCGGCAGGCAGGGCGTCAGGAACAGGACCAAGGCCATCGCAATAGCCCGCTCCTTGCGGGTTTCCAGCACCCGCACGGCCAGCAAGGCAGGGACTTTGCAGCCCAAACCCAGCATGAGCGGGATGGCTCCATAGCCGTGCAGGCCGAGACGGTGAAGAATGCCGTCGAGCAAGACGGCCAGGCGCGGCAAGTAGCCGAGGTCCTCGATATAGCCGAGCACGAGGTAGAAAGCGGCCAGATAGGGCAGCACGGCGACCAGGGGGATATAGAGCCCTGTGGTGAGGATGCCGAATGAGCTTAAAGGGTCCGTGCCGCGGCCGATCAGCATGTCCCGCCAGAAGCCAGGCGCAAGAAAGGCGTCGGCCGCATGCAGCAGGGTCGGCAGATAGAGCGAACGGAAAGTCCAATCGAGCGCCCGGCCGAGAAGCCCTTCCCCGAGCAGCCGGACCATCCAAAATGCGCCGGCCAGGGCCACCAGCGCCAGCGGCAGCCCCGTCAGGGGATTGACCGACAGGTCCGCGAGCTTTTCGACGAAGGTCGGATGTTTGTGCGAGACCCTCTGCACGCTCCGGCAGATGTCGCCGATCAATGCCCATTTCCCGGCATCGTCGGCGGGAACCGGGCTCGCTCGGAAGACTTGGGTTCTCAGGACATCCGCAACCGCCCGTTCCAGCTCCCTGAGCCCTTCTCCCGTGACCGCGACGAACGGCACGACGGGTACGCCCAGCCGTTGGGAGAGCGTGCAGACGTCGATGGCGATTCCTTTCATGTGCGCGGTGTCCCACTTGTTGAGCAGGAGTATGATCGGCGCTCCGGTCCCGATGGCCTGCAGGGCGAAAAACAGGTTCCTTTCCAGATTCGTGGCATCCGCCACCAGGATCGTGATCCGCGCGGAACTCTCCGAGAGCAGGCGGCAGGCCACCTCTTCCGCGGAGCATGACGGACTCAGGCTGTAGGCTCCCGGGATGTCGACGACGCGGAAGCGCTCTCCCGCCATCCGAGTCTTGCCCTCCCGATACTCCACCGTGGTGCCGGGATAATTCGACGACACCGTATCAAGCCCCGTGAGCCGCGAGAAGACTACGCTCTTGCCGACGTTGGGGTTGCCCGCCAAAAGCATGGTCAGTTCCCGGACCTTGACGCGGACCCGGCGGGCCATCCCCCGTCCGATAGCCATCCGGCTTCCTGCGAAATCCACGAGCACAGGTCCGCCGAGTCCGGCACCGGGGAGCTTGCGCACCTCGCGGCCCGGATGCAGGCCCATTGAGGAGAAGCGGGCCTGCAGGCTGCTTCCTCCTTCCAGCCGCGATACGATACCCAGTTCTCCGGGTTCCAGTTCCAGGAGACTTGGCTCGGCGGGATCAACCATGGGAGGCTCTCGAACTCTGACGGCAGGAACGGCAGTAGCCGACCAATTCCAAGGCGTGGCGCACCAGAAGGAAGCCTTGACGGCGAGCCTGCGCGCGCTGGAGACGCTCGATGGCGGGACTGTGGAACTCGAAGACCTTGCCGCAGCGCAGGCAAGTCATGTGGTCGTGATGGCCCTTGCCGGCGCTTTCGAAGCGGCCGTTCGGTGCTTCAAAAAGCGTCCTGTCGGCCAGCCCGATGCGCGCGAAAACCTTGAGCGCCCGGAATACGGTCGCCCGCCCTATGCCTGGGAACTTCCTGCGCAGGTTCCGATAGATGGCCTCCGCGGTCCCGTGGACATGCGTGGAGGCGAGGGGG
>JAQUNT010000341.1 GCA_028717525.1 Elusimicrobiota bacterium | reverse complement strand
CGACGACCCTCGCAAACAGGGTCTCCATATGCCCGGTTCGCGGCTGCCCATCCGCGCCTCGTCGCGCCTGGCCGCTGACGGCATCAGCCTTTGCCTTCTGGGCCTCAACCCGGATCATGAGGGCCGGGTCTTGGCCAGCAACCGCGCCTTTCTCGACCAGGGCGGGGAATTCGCTTCGATCTATCCGTGCAGCAGCCGGGCGCTGAGACTAGATGAGCCGTAGAGGAGCCCTTATGGAGTTCGTACGAGTCAACCCCGAAGTCATCGTGGCCGCGGAACCGCTCGTCGCGGTCTCCGCCGCGCAGGTCGGATCGCTCCGGGCGCAGGCCGCGGGCAACGCCCGCCGGCGCATGCGGCTGTGCGCGCACCGGAACGCCGCTGACAAGGTCAACGAGATGATCATCGCGCTGTCGCGGGGCACCTATGTCCGGCCGCACCGCCACCGGGCGAAGAGCGAGTCCTTCCACATCATCGCAGGGCGATTGGACGTCGTCGTCTTCGACGACTCGGGACGCCTCGCCCGGGTCATCCCCATGGGCGACTATGCTTCGCAGAAGACCTTCTACTGCCGCCTCTCGACCGCCAGCTATCACACCGTGATCATCCGCTCGGAGTCCGCCGTGTTCCACGAGACCGTGCCCGGCCCATTCGACCGCAGCGACACGGAATGGGCGCCCTGGGCCCCGGCAGAGGACGATGCCTCAGGGTCGCGGCGGTACTTCGCGGATCTGGCCGCCTCGGCCCGGCTCAGGACGCGGCCAGCTCGCGCACGGCGGCCGCGACCTTCTCCGCGGTGACGCCGAGGTCGCCCATGAGGCTGGCCTGGTTGCCGTAGCGGTGGGGGAAGGCGTCGGGCAGGGCGACGCGTCGGAACCTCCGGGCGGGGTTGAGCCCCGCCTCGGCGAGGATCTCGGCGACGGCAGTGCCTAGGCCGCCGGTCAGCACGTGCTCCTCCACGGTCACCACGGAGGGCATGCGCGCGGCGTGGCTGAGGATCGCCTCGCGGTCCAGGGGCTTGATCGTATGGCAGTGCAGGACCGTGCATTCCAGACCCTGCCCGGCCAGCGCCGCCGCGGCTTCCAGGGCCAAGCGCAGGGCGATGCCGGTGGTCACGACGAGCGCATCATCGCCCGAACGCATCACGTTGGCCTTGCCGATGCGCATCGGGGTGTCGGCGTCGGTGACCAGAGGATCGTTGCCCTTGCCGAATCGGATGTAGAGCGGCCCCCGCCAGTCCAGGGTCTGGGCCATCAGCTTGCGCATCTCCAGGGCGTCGGCGGGGGCCACGAGGGCGATGTTGGGGACGGGACGCAATATGCCGATATCCTCGACGGCCAGATGGGTGGGCCCGAGGGGGGCATAGACGAGCCCCCCGCCGCTGCCCAGGAGCCGCACGGGGAGGTCGTGCAGGCACAGGTCCAGGACGATCTGTTCGAAACACCGCCGGGTCAGGAATGTGGCGATGGTGTTGATGAAGGGGATCTTCCCGCCCAGCGCCAGGCCCGCCGCCATGCCCACGACGTTGGCTTCGCAGATGCCTTCCATGAAGAAGCGGTCGGGCATCTCGGTCTTGAACATCTGGAGCGTCCCGGCTCCCAGGTCCGACCCGATGAACACGACCCGCGGGTCCCGCTTGGCCAGCTCATAGACCATGTTCAGCGCGGTCTGTCTCATCGGTCCTCATCCAGGGCGGCCAGCAAGCACTGGACCTCCTCCGGCGTCACCCGGGTCCGGTGATGCCAGTCCATATTCCCCTCGGCGGCCGGGATGCCCTTGCCTTTGACGGTGTCGCAGATGATGGCGCTGGGCTTCTGGGGATCGAGCGGCAGACCCTGGAACAGCTTGCGCAGGGCGCCGACATCGTGGCCGTCCGCGTGCACCGCAGCGAAGCCGAAGCTGCGCCACTTCTCCGCGAATGGCTCCAGGTCCTGGACTTCGCAGGTGGAGCCGTAGGCCTGCTGCTTGTTGTAGTCCACGATCACGGTCAGGTCGCTCAAGCGATGCTTGCCCGCGCAGAGCGCGGCTTCCCATACCGAACCTTCGTTGGACTCCCCATCGCCCATGACCACGAAGACGCGGTAGCCGGAACGGTCGATGCGCGCGTTGAGCGCCAGTCCCACCCCGATGGACAGCCCGTGTCCGAGGCTTCCGGTGGAGGCCTCGACTCCCGGGATCTGGCCGTACTCCGGATGGCCGCCCAATATCCCGTCGCTCTTGCAGAACTTGGCCAGCTCCGCCTCCGGGAAAAACCCCTTCTCTGCGAGGAGCGCGTACAGCGCCAGGCATCCATGCCCTTTGCTGAGGATGAAGCGGTCGCGGCCTGGCCAGCGCGGCTCCTGCGCGCGGAAACGGAGGACGTCGTCGTAGAGGACGCGCAGGATCTCCACCAACGACAGGGAGGCTCCGATGTGGCCCCGACCTCCGGCGGCGAAGGCCTTGACGATGGCCCGGCGCAGGGCGCGTGAGCGGGCGTCGAGGTGAGGACTAGGCATGGGGGGGAAAGCTCCGGTATTCGCGGCGCATCTTGGCCAGCATGCGCCGGGCCTTCGCCAGCTGCCGCGCGCAGACGTCGCCGGACTGAGCCCCCGCGAAATCCCGGCGCCGGCGGTGCTCGGGGACGAACTCATTGAGGAGGATGAGACACCATTTGAGCCCAAAAAGGGGATAGACGGCCCTGACCCGGCGCCGGAACAGACGGCTCCCGCCGAAGGCGCGCAGGGCGCCCTCGAGGAAGCGCCGCTTCAGCGCGGGCCGAAGCCGCATGGCTGGATGCAGGAGGAAGTCGCAGACCGTCTTGGCGGGATCGTCCCACCCGAAGTACTCAAAGTCAAGGAACTTGATCCGTCCGCCGCCTGTGCGCAGGGCATTATGGAACCCAAAGTCCGATGGGCTCAGGGTCCTTTGCCGCCAGGGAAGTCTTTGGTCCCACGAAAGTCCCGCGGCCGCGAGCTCCTGGGAAGACCAACGCAGGATCTCCCGGCGCAACGGGAGGAACTCGCGGGAAAGGAAGCCGGCCAGCAAGCGTCCCTCCGGCGTCCGGCCGCGGCAGACGCGGCGCAGGCGGTCGAGGCGGGACTGGATGCTCCCGGCGATGGCCTGCGGCGAGAAACAGGCTTCGGACGCCGGGGCCAGACGCGGAAGGCGGCGCTGCGCAAGCCCCTGGAGTCCGCGCAGGAATGCGACGGCGTTGTCCACGTCCCGGAGCGTAACATCCCCGGCGGCGACGGGCCGGCCGTCGATGAACTCGTAGGCCGCGCAGTTGCTCTGCGGGTCGGCGGCCAAGGGGCGGGGGATGCAGCGCAGCCCGCTGTCCCAGAGGAAGCGCAGGCTCGCGAATTCCGTAGCGAGGCGGTCGCGGCGGTCCGCCGGATGACGGAAATAGAATTTGACGGCACAGCGGCTGCCGTCGCGCGCGCTGGCCAGGTAGACTTGGCTGTTGCGGCCGCGGCCCAGGGGCTCCAAGCCGACGGCGGTCCGGCCCAGCAGGCGGCCGGCTGCGGCTTCGCGCGCGAAGAGCCTGGCGTGGATATCGTCCCAACTGCGGGCGACACGCACTCCCGGCAGGCGGCGGACGCCATGGTTCGGGCTGTAGAGGATCCTGGCCACGGACTTGGGGAAGCCGTCCTCCCGGAACGTCTCCTCCAGATCGTCGATAAAATGCGTGCAGCCCAACCTCCGGATGCGGCGGACCTTGTCGCGGCGGCTGTCGACGAAATTCACCGCTGACCGGTCCAACCCCAAGCCGTCCCGCATGAAGAATCGGTTGCGCCGCATCCAGCGCCGGGCGGCGGCGCGAAAATCGGTGCGGGTCGGGTCGAGGGGGTAGCGGCTCAGCTTCTGGCTGACGATGTGGACCGGCACGCCGTGACGCCGACATGATTTCAAGAAAGCCTCGGCCCCGGGGATCAACCGTGCGCCGGCCATCTTCGGGCCGTAGACCACGGCTTGCAGACGCTGCCAGAGGTCGTCGCCGCCGGGCAGACGCCGGATGCGGTCCCGGATGGAGCGCTTGTCCTTGGCTGTC
>JAQUNT010000340.1 GCA_028717525.1 Elusimicrobiota bacterium | reverse complement strand
CGGGCGCCCGGCGGCTCGTTCATCTGGCCGTAGATCTGCACGGTCTTGGAGAGCACCGGCGAGCCGTCGGCCAGCTTGGAGCGCTGCATGTCCAGCCAGAGGTCGTTGCCCTCGCGGCTGCGCTCGCCCACGCCCCCGAAGACCGAGACGCCGCCGTGCTCCTTGGCCACGTTGTTGATGAGTTCCATGATGACCACGGTCTTGCCCACGCCGGCGCCCCCGAAGAGGCCGACCTTGCCGCCCTTCATGTAGGGGGCCAGGAGGTCCACGACCTTGATGCCGGTCTCGAAGATCTGCGGGGTGGTCACCTGGTCCACCAACGGCGGCGGCGCGCGGTGGATGGGCAGGCGCGCCTCGGCCTGCACGTCGCCCTGGTAGTCCTTGGGCCGGCCCAGCACGTCCAGGAGGCGGCCCAGGCAGGCCCGGCCCACGGGCACGGTGATGGGAGCGCCGCTGTCCTCCACGGCCGCGCCGCGCACCAGGCCGTCGGTGGGGGCCATGGCGATGGTGCGCACCATGTTGTCGCCCAGGTGCGCGGCCACCTCCAAAGTCAGGACCTCGCCGTCGGGCTTGCGCACGGTCAGGGCGTTGAGGATGGCCGGCAGCTGGCCGGCCGGGAACTCCACGTCCAGGACGGCGCCGATGACCTGGGAGACCTTGCCCGCGCCGGTGCTCACGACTTCCTCTGGAACTGCGCCGCGATGAAGGTCTGCGGCTTGTTGGCATCGGGCATCTGGTAGCCGATCTTATGGAAGCGCACGCCGTAGCGGCGCATGCCGCCGACCACGGAGCCCTTCATGTGGCGGACCTCGCCGCGGATCTCCAGGGGTATGTTGAGCTTGAGATAGAGGCTCATGCCCGCCTCCAAGAGGGCGTCGGTCTTGAAGGCCATGCCCCCCACGGAGAGGTCCACGATGGCGCCCCGGCACTTGTTCACGGGCTGGCCGGCGGCGCGGATCTCCAGGCTGATCCCCATGGGGTAGCGGGGGTGCTTGCGCTTCTCTTTGCCGATCTCTTTCTTCATCGTCTCTCCTTGCTCCGGATTCTTAGAATCCTGGCCTAGGCCGCCAGGGCCTCCGCCCCGCCGACCAGCTCGGCGATCTCCTTGGTGATGACGGCCTGGCGCTGGCGGTTGGCGGCCATGTTGAGGCTCTCCATCAGCTCCGCCGCGTTCTTGGAGGCGGCGTCCATGGCGTTCATGCGCGCGGAGAGCTCCGCGGCCTGCGACTCCAGGAGCCGGCGGTAGAGCTGGGCCTTGATGTAGCGCGGCAGCAGGGCCTGCAGCAGGCTGGCGTAGTCCGGCTCGAAGCCGAAATCGGCGGGCGCCGGGCCTTTCCGCGCGGCCTCGAACCGGGCCGCGGGCAGGAAGGTCTCGCGCACCAGGCGCTGCTGCGCCGCGGACTTGAACTCGTTGTAGATGATGTCCCACTGGGAGAGCCCCTTCTCGCGGTAGGCGGAGAGCAGGGCCTTGCCCAGCAGCTCCGCGTGGTGGAACCCCGCCTTGGGGAAGATGCCCACCAGCTCGAAGACGACCTCGCAGCCGTCTCCCCGCAGGCGGCGCGCGAAGTCCCGGCCCTTGCGCCCGACCACGGCCAGGTAGGTCTTGCGCCCCGCGTGGGAACGCAGCCAATCCAGGGCCGCGCGCAGCAAAGTCGTGTTGAAGGCCCCGCAGAGGCCCTTGTCCCCGGTGATGAGGATCAGGCCCGCGGCCCCTCCGGCCGGCGCCTCGAAGAAGTCCCGGATGCCCTCCGGGCAGGACCCCGCCGCGGCGCGCGCCCGGTGCACCTCGTGCAGGTCCCGGATGAGCTCCTCCATCTTGACCGCGAAGGGCCGCGCGGAGAGGATGGCGCCCTGCGAGCGACGCATGCGCGCCGCGGCCACCATCTTCATGGCCCGGGTGATCTGCTCGGTCGACTTGACCGACTTGATCTTGCGGCGGATGTCGCGCAGGGATGCCATATCAGGCCCGGACCGGCGCCTCCCGGGAGCCCAGGTAGTCCAGGACGCCCTTCTCCACGGACCAGGCGGACCGGAAGCCGAAGGCCTTGCGGGCCCGGGCCGGGTCGCCCAGGGTCTCGTTCTGGTAGAAGGAGTACGGGTTCTCGAAGTAGTCGGGCTCCAGCTGGGTCCCCAGGGCCGCGTTGAGGAAGCGCACGATCTCGTTGAAGGTGGTCTTCTTCCCGGTGCAGACGTTGTAGGCGCCGGAAGGCGCCTTCTGCGCGGCCAGGATGTTGGCGGCCGCCACGTCCTTGACGTAGATGTGGTCGCGGTACTGCTGGCCGTCGGTGAAGATGCGCGGGCGCTTCCCGGCGCGCATCTGCAGGGAGAGCTGCCAGATCATGCTGGCGACCTTGCCCTTGTAGAGCTCGCGCGGCCCGAACACGTTGAAGTAGCGCAGCCCGACCACGCGCATCTTGGGATGCGCGCGGACGAAGTCCGCGGCGGTCTTCTCCATGACGCGCTTGGAGAAGGCGTAGACGTTGAGGGGCCGGGGCGCCGCCGCCTCGCGCATGGGCACGGCGCCGTCGCCGTAGATGCCCGCCGAGGAGGCGTAGACCACGGTCTTGACCTCGCGCTCCGCGGCCCAGCGCAGGAGGTCCCGGAAGGCCTCCACGTTGCACCGCATCATGCGCTTCTGGTCGGTCACGGTGGTGTCCGTGATCGCGGCCTGGTGGAAGACCGCGTCCACCTCGCCGACCCGGTCGGCCCAGGCCTCGCGCTCGCAGAGGTCGGCCGCCAAGAAGTCTCCGGAGAAGCCCTGCAGGTTGCGGAAATCCCCGGAGGTGAAATCGTCGAGGCCCACGACCTCGTGGCCCGCCTCGGCCAGGGCCAGGGCCAGGTTGGAGCCGATGAAGCCGGCCGCTCCCGTCACCAGAGCGCGCACGCTACTTCTTCCTCCGCGCCGCCACCTGCTCCAGGCTCATCGTGGCGGCCAGGCTCAGCTCGTTGATGCGGGCCATGACCTTGGGGGAAGGCTTCTCCAGCGTCGGGGCCGCTGGCCCCGAGTAGAGGGCGAGCACGGCGAGCAGGGCCGAGCGGTCCCAGGTCGTGATCCCGCCGGCGTCGTCGAAGTCCCGGCCCACCTTGGCCACGTACTTCTTGAGGGCCTTCCCGTCGTTGACCACCAGGTCCGCGAAGGCGGCCGGGAGGTCCTTCTCGGGGATGAAGGAGAACACGCCCGCGAGGTCGGCCTCGCCGACGGCCGCCAGGGCTTCGATGCAGCTCAGGTCCAGGACGCTGCCCTGGGCCGAAGGTCCCGGCGCCGGTCCGGGCTCCTGGGCCGAGACGACATTTCCGACGCCGCCGGCGGCCAGGGCCGCGGCGAGCAGGATGGTGGTCATGGGTTCTTTTCCTCCTGGAATCCGGCCTTGAACTCGGCCACGGCCCGCGTCAGGCGCTCCGCCAGCGCGTCGTCGAGAGCGCGGGTCCGGGCCAGTTCGGCGACGATGTCCGGATGCCGGGCCGTCACATGCGCCAGCAGGCCCGACTCGAACTCGCGCACGCGCTTGGTGGGGATCCCGTCGAGATGGCCGTTGACGCCCGCGAAGATGGAGACGACCTGCTGCTCGAAGGGCATGGGCTGGTACTGGTCCTGTTTGAGGAGCTCCACCAGCCGCTCGCCGCGGGCCAGCTGGGCCTGCGAGGCCTTGTCCAGGTCCGCCCCGAACTGCGCGAAGGCGGCCAGCTCGTTGTACTGGGCCAGGTCCAGGCGCAGCCGGCCGGCCACGGTCTTCATGGCCTTGGTCTGGGCCGAGCCGCCCACGCGCGAGACGGACAGCCCCACGTTGACCGCGGGCCTCACCCCGGAGTAGAACAGGCCCGTCTCCAGGTAGATCTGCCCGTCCGTGATGGAGATGACGTTGGTCGGGATGTAGGCAGAAACGTCGCCGGCCTGGGTCTCGATGATGGGCAGGGCCGTGAGCGACCCGCCGCCGTTCTTCTCAGAGAGGGCGCAGGCCCGCTCCAGCAGGCGCGAATGCAGGTAGAAGACGTCTCCCGGATAGGCTTCCCGGCCCGGCGGGCGGCGCAG
>JAQUNT010000339.1 GCA_028717525.1 Elusimicrobiota bacterium | reverse complement strand
GACCGGCTACTGAACCAAGCGCCCGGCCTACGGCCGGACGCCAGTCATGTCGGGGGTGACCGATCCGTATTTGCTTCGAGCCCGTCCCTGTCTCTTCGCCTTCCTCTTCCGGAGGCGCTCCATTTCGGCGAGCCTCCGGGACGTGGCGGGCGAGACCTTCATCTCGATCTGGTCTACCAGTTCGCGCAAGGCGAGGA
Organism: Elusimicrobiota bacterium; assembly: GCA_028717525.1. Lineage (GTDB taxonomy): Bacteria > Elusimicrobiota > Elusimicrobia > UBA1565 > UBA9628 > UBA9628. The sequence goes on along the minus strand of JAQUNT010000339.1, from coordinate 3,835 downwards.
AACGATTGAGCGAACGCCGCCTCTCCCTCTGGCAGCGCACCCGGATGTCCAGAGGGGGATAATAGAGCTGGACGCAGTTGGCGGTCTTGTTGATCTTCTGGCCGCCCTTGCCGCCTCCGCGCACGAAGGACTCTTCGATGCGGCGCAGGTCGATGGCGAGGCGGGCGATGCGGGACTTCAGCTCTTCCAGTTTTTGGGGGGAAACGTCGAAGTGTTCGTTGAGATCCATGAGAAAGGCCACCCCGACGGAACCGGCGCCCCCTCATAGGGGGCGCCGGCGGCGCCCGGCCTACGGCCGGGCGCGAGGTTTATTCTTCCTGGCCGGATCCGGTCTCCGGATGCTTCTCGTGAGACCAGAAGATGGCCCGGATGAACTCCCGGTTGAGGCGCGCGATGTTGGTGATCTTGATCTCCTTGGGGCAGACCGCCTCGCATTCGGTCTCGTTGGAGCAGTTGCCGAAGCCCTCCCGGTCCATCTGCTGCTGCATGGCCAGCACCCGGCGGTCGCGCTCGGGCTTGCCCTGCGGCAGGAGGGCGAACTGGGAGACCTTGGCCGAGACGAAGAGCATGGCCGAGGCGTTGGGGCAGGCGGCCACGCAGGCGCCGCAGCCGATGCAGGCCGCGGAGTCCATGGCCGCCTCGGCCTTGTCCTTGGGCACCAGGATGGCGTTGGCCTCGCCCGCGCCGCCCGTGTTGACCGAGACGAAGCCGCCCGCGGCCATGACCCGGTCGAGGGACCCGCGGTCCACCACGAGGTCCTTGATGACCGGGAAGGCTCGGGCGCGGAAGGGCTCCAAGGTGATGGTGTCGCCGGACTGGTAGGCGCGCATGTGCAGCTGGCAGCCCGTGGCCGCCTTGTCCGGGCCGTGGGGCTGGCCGTTGACGGTCATGCAGCAGGTGCCGCAGATGCCCTCGCGGCAGTCATGGTCGAAGGCGATGGCTTCCTCGCCCTTGGCCACGAGGCCTTCGTTGACCACGTCCAAGGCCTCGAAGAAGGACATGTCCGGGGTCACGCCCTTGGCCTCGTAGGTCACGAAGCGTCCGGGCTGGTCCGGCCCCTTCTGGCGCCAGACCCGCAGGGTCACGTCCATGGTCGTCTCTTGAGTGGTCATGCGTAGTTCCTCTGGGACGGAATGACGTCCTTGAACTCGAGCTTCTCGCGGTGCTGGACCGGGGTCTGGCCCTCGCCCGCGTACTCCCAGACCGCGGCGTGGCTGAAGTTGGCGTCGTCGCGCTTCGCCTCGCCCCCGGCGGTCTGCGACTCCTCGCGGAAGTGCCCCCCGCAGGACTCGCGGCGCTCCAGGGCGTCGCGCACCAGCAGCTCCGAGAACTCCAGGTAGTCGGCCACGCGGTGCGCCCGCTCCAGGGTCTGGTTGAAGTCCTCCGCGGAGCCGGTCACGGTGAGGTTCTTCCAGAACTCCTCGCGGATGGCCGGGATCTTGGCCAGGGCTTCCTTGAGCCCCGCTTCGTTGCGGGCCATGCCGCAGTTGTTCCACATGAGCTTGCCCAGCTCCTTGTGGAAGCTGACCGGCGTGCGCTTGCCGCCTATGGAGAGCAGCTTCTTCTGCCGCGCCGCGGCGGACTGTTCCGCGTCCTGGAAAGCCTGATGCCCCGTGTCCACCTTGGGGAACTTCGTCGCGCCGAAGAACCCGCCCAGGGTGTAGGGGATGATGAAGTAGCCGTCGGCCAGACCCTGCATCAGGGCCGAGGCGCCCAGGCGGTTGGCCCCGTGGTCCGAGAAGTTCGCCTCGCCCAGGCAGAACAGGCCCGGGACGGTGGTCATCAGGTTATAGTCCACCCACAGCCCGCCCATGGCGTAATGGACGGCCGGGTAGATGCGCATGGGCGCCCGGTACGGGTCCTCCGCGGTGAGGTGGGCATACATGTCGAAGAGGTTGCCGTACTTCTCCGCGATCTTGGGCTGGCCCTGGCGCTTGATGGCGTCGGCGAAGTCCAGATACACCGCCAGGCCCGTGCGGCCCACGCCGCGGCCTTCGTCGATCATCCGCTTGGCCGCACGCGAGGCCACGTCCCGGGGCACCAGGTTGCCGAAGCTCGGGTACTCGCGCTCCAGGTAGTAGTCGCGCTCCGCCTCCGGGATCTCGCCCGGGGCGCGCTTGTCTCCCTTGGCCTTGGGCACCCAGATGCGGCCGTCGTTGCGCAGGCTCTCGCTCATGAGGGTGAGCTTGCTCTGGTGCTCGCCGGACTGCGGGATGCAGGTGGGGTGGATCTGCGTGAAGCACGGGTTTGCGAACCCGGCGCCTTTCTTATAAGCCGTCCAGGCCGCGCCCACGTTGCAGGAGTTGGCGTTGGTGGAGAGGTAGAAGGTGTTGCCGTAGCCGCCCGTGCAGAGCAGGACCGCGTGGCCGGCGTAGGACTCGAGCCGGCCCGTGACCAGGTTGCGCGCCACGATGCCGCGCGCGACGCCGTCGATGGTCACCAGCTCGACCATCTCGCGGCGGGGGAACATCTTGACCTGGCCCTTGCCCACCTGGCGCATCAGCGCGGAGTAGGCGCCCAGCAGCAGCTGCTGGCCGGTCTGGCCCCGCGCGTAGAAGGTGCGCGAGACCTGCGCCCCGCCGAAGGAGCGGTTGTCCAAAGACCCGCCGTAGTCGCGCGCGAAGGGCACGCCCTGGGCCACGCACTGGTCGATGATGGAGTTGGAGACCTGGGCCAGGCGGTAGACGTTGGCCTCGCGGGCGCGGTAGTCGCCGCCCTTGACCGTGTCGTAGAACAGCCGCCGCACCGAGTCCCCGTCGTTGGGGTAGTTCTTGGCCGCGTTGATGCCGCCCTGGGCCGCGATGGAGTGCGCGCGCCGCGGGCTGTCCTGGATGCAGAAGACGCTCACGTTGTAGCCCAGCTCGGCCAAGGACGCGGCGGCCGAGGCCCCGGCCAGGCCGGTGCCGACCACGAGGACGTCGAACTTGCGCTTGTTGGCCGGGTTGACCAGCTTGAGCTCGAAGCGGTGCTTGTCCCACTTCTGCGCGACCGGACCGTCGGGGATATGGGCGTCGAGTTTGAGGCTCATCTTGCACCTCCGAGGAAGCAGGCCCAGATCGGTATGGCGGCGAAGGCTCCGGCCACCGCTATGGCGAAAAGCAGGCCGAGGACCTTGATCGCCGGGGTGTACTTGGGGTGGGCGAGGCCCAGGGTCTGGAAGGCGCTCCAGAAGCCGTGGCTCAGGTGCAGGCCCAGCCCGGTCAAGGCCAGCACGTAGCAGGCCGCGATCCAGGGGTTGGCGAAGAACTCCATGACCCGCTCGTAGAGCTCCTCGTTGCGGAAGGCGCTGGTCCAGCCGTACTTGAAGGTGGCCACGTGGAGCACCAGGAAGGCGCCCACGATGACGGCCGTGTAGAGCTGGGTGATGGAGCCGATGGTCCGCCCGCCCTTGGCCGCGCTCATCTCGTAGGCCACGGGCCGCGCCTGCCAGTTCTGCCAGCGGGCGTAGAGCGCGACGATGGCGTGGAGCAGGCCCAGGCCCAGCAGGCCCAGCTCGGCCAGCGGGGTGAGTGGGTTGGTCTGCAGGAAGTGGGCGTAGGCGTTGAACTTGTCCAGGCCCAGGAACAGGATGAGGTTGCCGCACAGGTGCCCGACCAGGAAGACGCACAGGAACGACCCGGCCAGTCCCACGGTGACCTTCTTGCCTATGGACGAATTGAGGAAGTCGAAGAGCCAGCGCATCGCGTTTCGTTCTCCTTGCCGCCCGGAGAGCGGCATGTGATCATTTGAGCGGTCCGTCTTCCGGCCTGCTTCGGACTCTAACATATTAGAGATTCTAATACAACGCCTCGGGGCGGATGCAGGTGTGCTATCATCTTTTCGTGCCCATGAGCAG
>JAQUNT010000338.1 GCA_028717525.1 Elusimicrobiota bacterium | reverse complement strand
CCCGGGCGGCGAGGGCAGGGCCTGCCAGTCGCCCTTGACGTGGTCCAGGGGCTCCTCTTGCGTGATGTTCCGTTCCTGGTCGCTGCGCGGCCGGTCCGCGTTGAGCAGGGCGTTGAGCGCCATGGAGACCGAGGCCGCGCCGCAGGAGTAGGCATCGGACTGGGGCACGTAGAACGAGTTCAAGCGCCAGAAATCCGGGGCCGGGCGTCCCGGCTGGAGAAGATAGGCGTGATCCCGGGCCAAAGGCGCGGCGAGGGGCTTTCCCGCCGGTCCGTACTTGGGATTGGCGGCCTGCAGCGGCGCGCACGCCAGCAGGAGCGAGACGGACCAAGGCCAGGCCTTCATGGCGCAGGGGATGAAGACGGAGAGGACCAGGACCAGCATCTGAAAGAGGGAAGGACGTTCGTGTTCCATGCCGCGCCTCCAGGCCGAGATTGATGATATCAGTTTCGAGATGCTTCCTGATGGCGCCCCGGGAACCCTTCTCGGACGAAAGGTGTCTGATTATGTGTTATGATATTTCAGATGTACGGGCTCGGACGGCTGGCGGCGGCGCTGCTCCTGGCCGGGGTCCTGCTTGCGCAGGGCGCCGCATGCTGGGCGGTCTCCATCGCGCAGCTGCGCCAGAGGGCCGACCAGAACGACGCCGACGCCCAGTACTGGCTCTGCTACCACTACTGGAAGGGGGAGGGCGGCGCGGAGCCGGACTACAAGGCCGCTGCCTCCTACTGCCAGAAGGCCTCCCAGGCCGGCCACCCCAAAGCCGCGACGGTCCTCGGCTGCATGTACCGCCGCGGCCAAGGCGTCCGCAAGGACTACCGCGAGGCGCTCCGGCTCCTGAGTTCCGCGGCCAACGCCGGCATGGCCCGGGCGGACTACGAGCTGGGCATGATGTACAAGAAGGGCGAGGCGGTGCTGCCCGACGCGTCCCAGGCCGACATGCACTTCTGCCACGCGGTCAGGCTCGGCGAGCGCATGGCGCGGAGCGAATGCTCCGAAACGCGGTCCAAGATGGGCGGCTTCCAGATGGGCGGCTTCACCCAGGGACTCTCCTCCTCGGGCGGCTTCTCCGGCAACAAGAACCGCGAGAGCCTGGGCGGCGAGACCCACGCGGAGGACATGCTCAGGCCGGAGATGGGAGGGGTGGTCATGACGCCGGCCGGGCCGCCTCCCGGCCTGCCGCCCGTCGGGCTGACTGCCATCAACCCGGACATCCTGCGCCAGGGCCTGCAGACCATCCAGCAGCAGATGGCCCCGCCGCCCGAAGCCAAGGCCGCCGCGCCGCGCCCGTCTCCGCCCGCCGACGCGGACATCAGCCTCAACAAGGCCGTGAACCTGCAGGGCACCCCGCCGCCGCGCGCCCCGGCCGCGCCCGCGCGAGCCCCGGAGCCTGCGGCCGTGCCGATGCCCTCCGCCTCGCCCGCCGCGCCGGCCGCCGGGGCGCAGGCTCCGCAGAGGCGCCCGTCGACTTTGCTCCTCGCGCTCATAGCCTTGGGCCTGGCCTGCTCGCTGGTGGGGGGCCTGGCCTATTTCTCCTACCATGCCTCCCTCTCGTCGACGCGCCAGCGCGTGCCGCCGCGCATCCGCGAGCTGCTGGCCGCCGACGCGCCGCCGCAACATGAGATCGCGGACCTCTACCACAACTTCTGCAAGCAAGGCGGCCAGGCCGAGGTGTTCACCAGCGGCGAGCTGCAGGCCATCGTGGCCTGCCTGGACGCCGCGGGGCGGGATTTCCCGATGCCGGGCCTGGGCTGCGCCAAGGCCCTGGAGCTGGCGGGCCGGCTCGCCGCCACGGGCAAGACGGCCCGGATGCAGGACGTCCTCTCCGAGCCGAGGCTCGTGGAGGCGGCCTCCGCCGGCCGGGCCGACGAGGTCCTGGTCCTGCTGGCCAAATCCAAGAGCGTCGACGACTTCGTGACGCACTTCAGCGCGCCCGGGCGGCCCGCCGACTTCTACGGCGCCTACGCCTCGGGCCTGGCGCGCCTGGGCCTCACCGAGCAGGCCTACAAGATGCTCACGGCCAAGCCCATGGAGCGCTTCAGCCCGGCCGACCAGACCCTCCTGCTGGAGCTGCACGTCAAGCTCGCCCATTTCGACCAGGCCGGGCTCCTGCTCGACAAGGTCACCCAGGTCAAGCCTCCGGCGGCGGCCAAGGATTTCTACGAGGAGCTGGCCAAGCAGGCCACCATGCACGGCGGAGAGCGGCTGGCCGACGACCTGCGCACCATCGCCGCGGGCAAGCCCCTGCAGGGCGCCCCGGCGCGGCCGCCGGCCACCTCCGGAAAGGTCCTGGCCGGCAAGTACGAGCTGCGCTCGCTCATCAGCTCCGGCGGGATGGGCGAGGTCTACGACGGCTACGACCGCAGCCTGGACCGGCACGTCGCCATCAAGCGGCTCCTCCCCGGGCTCCTGGTCGACCCCCTCATGCGCGAGCAGTTCCTTCGGGAGGCCAAGACCGCGGCGCACCTGACCCACCCCTACATCGTGCCCATCTACGAGAGCCTGGTCAGCGGCGACGACCTCTACCTGGTCTTCGAGTTCGTCAAGGGCGAGACCCTGCACAGCGTGCTGGCGCGCCGCTCGCGGCTGTCGCTCAAGGAGTGCCAGGGCCTCTTCCACTACGTCTGCCACGCCGTGGACTACGCGCACCGCAAGCACGTCCTGCACCGCGACCTCAAGCCCGCCAACATCATGCTCGACGAGAACGGCATCGCCCGGGTCATGGACTTCGGCATCGCGGTGGAGGCGACCGGGACCGTCTCGGCCACCTTCGTCGACAAGGGGGGCGTGACCGGGACCCTGCGCTACATGCCGCCCGAGCAGCACTACGGCAAGGCCACGCGAGCCTCGGATGTCTACGCGCTGGGGATCTGCCTCTACGAGATGGCCACGGGCTACCTGCCCTTCAACGCTTCGGACGTCCCGGAGCTGGTGGAGCAGAAGCGCAAGGGCGTTTTCCCCGCCCCCAGCTCCCACGTCCGCGATCTGCCCCCGGCTTTCGACGCGCTCATCCGCCAGGCCCTGGCCCCGGACCCGGCGTTCCGGATGCAGAACGCCCTCGAGCTCTACGAGCAGCTGTCCAAGATCCCGGCCTGACCAGCCGCCGCCGTCTTTGCTATCATTCGGGACGTGCTCAGGAGGCAATCGATGTCCAGAACCAGGCTCTTCCTCGCGGCGTCTTTGGGACTCGCTTTGCTCCGCGCGCCGGCCTCCGGCGCCGAGGGGCCCTACGCCGCCGCCATCGCGGCCGCGCGCCGTTCACTCTGGCAGGCCGTCAATAGCGGCCGGTGCGCCAGCGCCACGGCCGCCATCATGGCCGACGGCAAGGTCGTCTACTCCGAGGGCTTCGCCATGGCGGACCGCGAGCGCGCCGTGCCGGTGGACCGGGACACCCGCTTCAACATGGGCTCCATCAGCAAGGTGTACGTGGCGGCCGCCATCATGCTGCTCGTAGACGACGGCAAGGTCGCGTTGGACCAGCCGGTCACGGAGTACCTGCCGGACTTCAAGATGGCGGATGAACGCTACCAGAAGATCACCGTGCGCATGCTGCTCAACCACACCTCGGGCCTGCCCGGGACCCAGGCCGCCAATTCCGTCGCCTTCGCCTACCACGAGAAGTTCCGCCAGGAGACCCTGGCCACCTTGGCCCAGGCGCATCTCAAGCACGAGCCGGGAGCCAGGGCGGTCTACTGCAACGACGGATTCACGCTGGCGGAGATGATCGTCGAGCGCCGCAGCGGGCAGAAGTACCCGGAGTTCCTGGCCCAGCGGGTCTTCAAGCCCCTGGGCCTGGAGCGGACCGGCGTGAGCGTCGGCGACCTGCGGGGCCAGCCGGCGGCGCTCTACTACGACCCTCAGACCGGGAAGCCTCATCCTCTGGAATCCCTCTCCCTGCTGGGGGCCGGGGGCCTCTCGGCCACGAGCGAGGACCTCTGCCGCTTCGCCGAGGTTTTCCAGCCCGGGACCAGGCTCTTCCGGGACGCCTCCCTCGCTGAGATGAGGAAGGCGCAGCCGTCCGCGTCCTGGGGCAAGCTCAGGCATCCCGAG
>JAQUNT010000337.1 GCA_028717525.1 Elusimicrobiota bacterium | reverse complement strand
CCCATGGTCTACTACCCGCTCTCCACGCTCATGCTGGCCGGCATCCGGGAGGTCCTGCTCATCACCACGCCCGAGGACGTCGAGTCCTTCCGGCGTCTGCTCGGCGACGGCCGGCGCCTGGGGCTCTCCATCTCCTACGCGGTCCAGCCCAAGCCCGAGGGCCTGGCCCAGGCCTTCCTCATCGGGCGGGACTTCGTGGGCCAAGACCGCGTGGCCCTCATCCTGGGCGACAACATCTTCTACGGGCAGGGCCTGCCGGAGCGGCTGCAGTCCGCCGCCGAGCGGACCTCCGGCGCCACGGTCTTCGGCTACCAGGTCCGCGACCCCGAGCGCTACGGCGTGGTCGAATTCGACGCGGCGGGCCGGCCCGTGGGCCTGGAGGAGAAGCCGGCCCGGCCGCGCTCCCACTACGCGGTGACCGGGCTGTACTTCTACGACAACCGGGTGCTGGACATCAGCGCGCGCCTCAAGCCCTCGCCCCGGGGCGAGCTCGAGATCACGGACGTCAACCGCGAGTACCTCAAGCTCGGCGAGCTCCACGCGGAGAGGCTCGGCCGCGGCTTCGCTTGGCTCGACACCGGCACCCACGAGTCGCTGGTGCAGGCCGCCAACTTCATCCAGGCCATCGAGGAGCGGCAGGGGCTGAAGATCGCCTGCTTGGAGGAGATCTCCTACCGCAAGGGCTACATCTCGGCCGACGACGTCCGGCGCCTGGCCCTGGAGATGGAGAAGACCGGCTACGGCCAGTACCTCCTGCGCATGCTGGACTCGGACTGAGCCTCGTGGAATTCATCAAGACGGAGCTGCCCGGCGTCGTCATCGTGGCGCCGGACGTCCATCGGGACGGGCGGGGCTATTTCTTCGAATCCTACAACGCGCGGAAATACCGGGCCGGGGGGATCCTCCCGGCCTTCGTCCAGGACAACGAGTCGTCCTCCGGGCGGGGGACCCTGCGCGGGCTGCACGGGCAGCGGACCAAGCCTCAGGGCAAGCTCGTGCGCGTCATCTCGGGGGAGGTCTTCGACGTGGCCGTGGACGTCCGGCGCGGCTCGCCGACCTTCGGCAAGTGGTTCGGGACCGTCCTGTCCGGGGAGAATTTCCGCCAGCTGTACATCCCCCCGGATTTCCTGCACGGCTTCTGCGTGCTCAGCGCGCAGGCGCGCTTCGCCTACAAGGTCACCGACTTCTACGATTCCCAGGATGAATACGGGGTCCTCTTCAACGATCCGGAGCTGGCCGTGGCCTGGCCGGTCCGCGAGCCCCGGCTCTCCGAGCGGGACCAGAAGTTCCCGCTCCTGGCCGAGGTCCGCGGACTGCTCCCGCAGTACCGCGGGCCGTGACCGAGAGGCATCTTCAGGGGCGGGAAGCGCCCGGGGCTCAGACTGCGTGGGGCGCTTCGCTTAGGCCATGCAATGCTTGCCGGGCTTCCCGGACCATGCATTCCAGGACCTGCCGCACGGGGACGATCTCCTGGACCCGCGAGACGTTGTGCCCGGCGAAGACCACGGCGTTGTCGAGGGCTCCGGCCACGGCGTTGAACATGGCCTGGGCGATGCAGTAGGGGGCGGTGGCCGGGCTGCAGGTGCGCAGGCACTGGTAGCCGCACTTGAAGGGGACCCGCTCGCCCGCCAGCACGCGGTCGACCAGGCGGGTGCGGATGGCGCGGCCGGGCATGCCGACCGGGCTCTCGATGATGACCAGGTCCTCGGGCCGGGCCTTGAGGTAGAGTTCCTTGAAGGCCTGGGCCACGGAGCATTCCACGGTGGCGACCAGCCGCGTGGCGATCTGCACGCCCCGCGCGCCCATGGCGAAGAAGCGCGCCGCGTCCTTGCCGTCGAAGATCCCGCCGGCCGCGATCACCGGCACCCGAGCCCCGGTCTCCCGCTCGCAGTCCCTGGTCACCGCCAGGACCTCCAAGACGTCGGCCTCCAGCCGTCCGGGCCGGGGCGGTCTCAGCTCTTCCGGCTTGAAGCCCAGGTGCCCGCCGGCCAGCGGGCCTTCCACGATGAAGCCGTCGGGGATGCGGCCGTAGCGCTTCTTCCAGGCCTTGATGATGATGGCCGCGGCGCGGGCCGAGGAGACGATGGGAAGCAGGAGAGTGCGGAAGCCCTCGGTGAGCGCGGGCAGGCACAGGGGCAGGCCGGCTCCGGAGGCGATGAAGTCCGCCCCGGACGCGGCCGCGGTCCGGGCCAGGTCGTCGAAATTGGACAAGGCTCCGAGCAGGTTGACGCCCACGAAGCCCTTGGTCATGGCCTTGGCCTTGCGGATCTCTTCCTGGAGCGCGCGCCGGGAGGCGCTGGGGTAGTCCGTGTCGTTCTCCTCGGTGCCGTAGCCGAGGCCCACGCCCGCGATGGTGCCCACGGCTCCGCACTCGGCCACGGCGCCGGCCAAGGCGGCAGTGGAGACCTGCACGCCCATCCCGCCCTGCACGATCGGGATGGGTATCTCCCGGTCCCCGATGATCAGAGGCCCGAGGGTCTTAGGCATGCGCTTCCTCCGGCGTCTTGAGCGACCAGTCCACGTTCTTGAACCTGCGGTGGATCCAGAGCCACTGCTCCGGATGGCTGCGGACCCAGCCTTCCACCTTGGCGGCGACGAGCCCGGTCACGGCTGGAGTGTCATTGATGCAGGCCGAGACGTCCAATTCCGGTTCCACGACCACGCGCACCAAGCCGTCCCGGTCCCGATAGGACGAGACCGGAACCACGGCCGCGCCGGTGCGGCGGGCCAAGGCGCCGACCGCCGCCAAAGTGGCCACCTCGACGCCGAAGAATCTCGCCGGCACGCCCATGGGCGGCGGAGCGTACTGGTCGTTCATGAACGCGACGGAGTCTCCGCGGCGCAGGGCGCGCAGCACCGCCGGCATGGAGCCCGGGTGGTAGGCGTGGGCGACGCCGGTCGTGCGCCGGGCGGCCGCGATCTTCTCATGGAGCCACGCGGGCTTGAGCACCGTGGTGACCACGGTCAGAGGCATTCCGGCCAGGCCGCCGGCCGCGGCCAGCATCTCCCAGAATCCGACGTGCGACGCCACGAAGAGCACTCCGCGGCCCTGGTCGTGGGCCCGGCGCCAATTCTCGTAGCCTTCCAGCCGGGCTATGCGCCGCGCGTAATCGCGGTAATGCGCTCTGGCCGGGGCGAAGAAATGCAGGAACTCGAAGAACAGGACGCCGTAGTGCTCGTAGTTGCGCCGCAGGAGGGCTTGCCAGCCCGCGGGGCCCAGTTCCGGCAGGCAGCGCCGGATGTTGTCGTGGGCGATCCGGGGCCTGAAGAGTCCCAGCCGCAGGATGAAGCGTCCGAGCGGAGGACCCAGCCGCAGCTCGACCGCGCGGGGCAGGGTCATGGCCAGGCTGCCCAGGACGAAGAGCAAGGCGCGCAGAGGCACGTCCAGGGACCAGGACAGCAGCCGCTTGCCGGCGGGGCTGCGCTCAGCCATCGCTTTTGAGCGCCTCGCGGATGAGCGACCTGCTGGCGCCCGTCTCGAGCGCCACCCGGTCGAGCAGTTCGGACTCGCTGAGGCCCCGGCCCAAAGAGCGGCCGTATTTGTTGTGGGCGCGCCAGCGTCGCATGCAGGTCCGGATCAGCTTTCGGTTGGCCGGATTCCGTTCCAGGTGGTCCGCTCGCTCCATGTCAATGCCTCGGGCGGCGCCAGCCGTGATGCTCCGGCCGGCCCGCGCGGCGATGGCGGGGGTGCCGGATGCGGCCGGGCGCCGCGGCGGCGGGGGCTTTCCTGTAGTCGAAACCGGGCAGGCGCCGGGTCTCCAGCTTCTTGCCCATGATCTTCTCGATGGAGCGGATCATGGCGGCGTCCGCGTCCGTCACCAAAGTGAAGGCGTCTCCGGTCTTGGCGGCGCGGCCGGTGCGCCCGATGCGGTGGGTGTAGAGCTCGGGCGTGGAGGGGACGTCGAAGTTGATGACGTGGGAGATCTCGGAGATGTCGATGCCGCGGGCGGCTATGTCGGTGGCCACGAGGATCTGATGGGAGCCGTCGCGGAAGCCGTCGAGGGCCTGCCGCCGGCGGTTCTGGGACAGGTTGCCCTGCAGGGAGGCGGCGGCGT
>JAQUNT010000336.1 GCA_028717525.1 Elusimicrobiota bacterium | reverse complement strand
GCAGAAGTTGGGCATGTGGTAGCGGAAGCCCGGCGAGACCACCTCGTAGAAATAGGTGCGCGTGTTCTTGTAGCGGTGCCAGGTGTCCTTGTCGATGCCGAGGATGCGCAGGCGGCGGATGTCCTCGGCCACCTTGTCGTCCGAGAGGACCACGGCCCCGCCTTCGCCGCAGGTGATGTTCTTGATGGGGTCGAAGGAGAAACAGGCGGCGTGGCTGTGGGTGCCCATCTTGCGGCCCTGGTAATCGGAGCCGAAGGCGTGCGCCGCGTCCTCGATGACCACGAAGCCATGCTTGGCCGCCAGGGCGTTGAGCCTTTCCAGGTCGCAGGGGCTGCCGCAGTAATGCACCGGCATGACGGCCTTGGTCTTCTTGGTGAGGCGCTTCTCCACGTCGTCCATGTCGAGCAGGAGGTCCTCTTCGTGGGACTCCGCGAAGACCGGGACCGCGCCCAAAGCCAGGACCGCCTGCACGCAGGCCGCGAAGGTGATCGAGGGCAAGATGACCTCGTCGCCGGGGCCGACGCCCCAGCCCGCCAGCGCGATGTGCAGAGCCGAGGTCCCGGTGTTGACCGCGATGACGTGCTTGGCCCCGAGGTAGCCTTTGATGGCTTCCTCGAAATCGAAGACGGTGGAGCCCAGGCCCAGCCAGCCGGTGGCGAAGACCTTCTCCATGGCCTTGATCTCTTCCTGGCCGGTGACGGGTTTGGAGATCGGGATCATTTTTTTTGTGGCCCCTCTTCAGGGAATAGGCATACTATAGCAAAAGCGATGCTGGGCGTTGGTTTTTTGGGGGCGCTTGTTGTATCATGGAGCGTCCCGGTTCCTGCCTATGAAGATCAAACTCTACACCAAAGGCTACGACGAGGAGCTCCTCAAGAAGGTCGACAACCAGGGCGGCCAGTTCACGGCCGAGGAGCTGACCTGGCTGACCGAGCAGGAGCTGGGGCGGCAGTATGAGACGCGGCAGAAGCATCTCGAGGCCGAATTCGGGCCCGGGTACAAGAAGCTCGAGACCGTCCCTTGGCTGGTGGACTTCATAAGGGCGCACGGGCTCAGGAACATCGTTTCTCTCGGCGCCGGGACCTGCGGCCTGGAATATCTCCTGAGCTGCTGCTTGGGCCGGTCCGTGAGGATCACGGCCGCGGACTTCAACAAGTTCCTCATCGCCAAAGCCCAGGAGCATTTCGGGGACTCGCTGGACGCCGTCAGTTTCGATTTCTTCAAGGACAGGTTCGCGGAGATCAAAAACGCCCCCTTCGACCTGGCCGTCTTCTACGGCTCAGCCTATGTCATGGACGATGACGATTTCGTCCGGCTCTTCAGAGATATCCGGAAGTCCGGCTGTGCCCGCGTCATCGATTTCCACGGCGGCTTCCTGAACGGCCGGCAGGTCCTGAGAAAACGGGTTTCCTCCTGGCTGGACGCCTGCCCGCGCTTGAAGGCCGCGGTGAAGGCGGCGTTGCGTCTGCCGCCGCAGAAGGACGGCTACCGCGGCAAGTTCCATGGGTACGGACGGAGCCGTTCCGCGCTCGAGCTGCTCTATCGGCAGGCGGGGTGGGAGATCGGCGAAGTGGTCTCCCTGGCGGATTCCTACGGATATATCGCGGTCTTAAGGGATCCGCAGTAAGGCCCGCACCGCTCGTTTCAGCCGGGCCGCGGGGCGGCTGCGCCGGGCGATCCGTTTGGCCTCCGCCCGGTTCAGGCTGGCGATGATCTCCTGGTGGTTGCCGGACAGCTCCCGGTCCGAGATGGGGCCGCCGTCCCCGGGCGCGAACACGGCGCGGACGAACTCATCCCCCGCAAGGCAAGCGAAGCCGGCCTGGCGCAGGACGTTCTTGAGTGAAAGGAGGTTGAAATTGAAGTTGTGCGCGATGACCGAGTAGGCGTTATAGTCGAAGTCGTAGTCGGGGCGGTTCTCCAGGTCGCAGACCCCGGGGACTTCGATGTAAAGCCTGCCCTGCGGCGCCAGCAGCTTCCTGATCCGCGCCAGTTCCGCTAAGGGATCATGGAAATGCTCCAAGACGTGGCTCATGATGACGGCGTCATAGGGCGCTTCGGCTGACAGCGCCGCCAGGTCGGCCTGGACCGCGCGGATGCCTTTCTTCCGGCACTGCGCCACGGCGTTCGATGAATAGTCGCAGCCGAACAGGGCGGCCTCCACGCCGTGCTCCCGGAGCAGGCTCTTCAGGGAGGAGAGTTTGATGCCATTGCCGCAGCCGATCTCGGCGATCTTGAGTCTGCCGCTGGCGGGCAGGAAAGGGGCCAGGGCGCGGTGGAGCTCCCTGGCAAAGCCCTCTCCCCCCGTGTCCAAGACCGCGGATTCCTCGCTGGACCCGGTCACGAGCCCCCAATAGACCTCCTCGTAGAACAACGGCAGGTCCTCGGCCTTGAGCTTGGGGGAAAGACGGATCAGGCCGCAGGCCTGGCACAGCAAAGACGACACCGGGAAGCCGAAGCGGTCCTTGTCGTTGACCACCAGGTGGTCCTTGCTGCCGCAGAGGCAGGCCGGAGCTTCTTCGAACCTGAGCCGGCCCTCGACGATCAGCCTCAGGCATCTGTTGAAGCAGCGCCGCCGCTCGCCATTCAACGCGATCCCTTCATAGTCCTGTGCGAGCCGCAGCTCGACGGGTCTGGGCATGGGATCCGGGCTCATCTATATCCGCCGGAGGACGCTGCCGGCGACCTCCATGATTCTATGAAAAATGGCGGCGGGAGGATTGGAGAGCAGGTATCTGAAGGACTTGGCCAGGAACTCCAGGGGGCGGTCTTTCATGTAGGCCCGGAGCAGATATCTCTGCCCTTGCTCGAATAACCGCTGCACCTGCTCCCCGGTCCAATCTTTCGTGGAGATGGGAAAGCTCCTGATGTAGAGGTCGTCCAGGGAGAAATCCTCGCTCAGGTACCCGTTCTTCAGGCAGGTCTCGTGAAGCTCGGAGCCCGGGTAGGGGGTGGCGATCGAGATGAACGGCCTGTAGATGCCCAGCTCCCGGGCCAGCCGGAAGGTGTCCCACATCTGCTCCATGGTCTCCCCGGGAAGGCCCAGGATGAGATAGATGTTCACGTCCAGATCGATCTTCCGGGCATGGGCGATCAGCGGCTTGACCTTCTGCAGGTTCACCGGCTTCTTGATGACATGGTCCATCACGTGCTGGTTCCCGGTCTCTAGAGCCAGATTGACCTTGCGGCAGCCGCTCCGCTTCATCTTGTCGAGCACCCGCTCGGTGAGCGCCCAGGCCGAGACCCCGTTGGGGGTGTCCCAGACGAAATCCAATCTCTTCTCCACCATCAGGTCGAAGAGCCTCTCCGCGCGGGCGGGGTTGAGGTTGGCATTGTCGTCTTCCAGCATGATCTCTTCGATCCCGTATTCCTCCTTGAGGTGCACCATCTCCGCGATGATGTTCTCGGGAGAGCGCGGGCGGAATCTCCGTCCCCAGACCTGGTGCGCGGAGCAGAAGGTGCACTTGGCGGGGCAGCCTCGCGAGGTGATGATGGGGGAGAACCGGTTCTTGGCCCTGGCCCCATGGGAGGATTTGAGTCCGAAATAACTCTTGAGGTCCATCAGGTGTCGGGCCGGGAAGGGCAGGCTGTCCAGGTCCTCTATGAAGCGGGTCTTCGGGATGACCTTGATGAGGCCTTTGTCCTTGTAGGCGATCCCGTCCAAGGCGGCGAGCTCTCGGGCGCCGTCGAGGCAGGCCACCAGGTCCAGGATCGTCTGCTCGCCCTCCCCCAGCACGACGTAATCGACGTTCTCGTCCTTGAGCACCAGTTCCGGCATCACCGTGGGATGGGCGCCGCCGGCCACGCAGACGACGCGGGAGTCGGCTTTCTTGGCCAGCCTGAATATCTCGTGGCCGTTCTCCCTCTGGGTCGTGAACAGGATGTTGGCCCCGACCATGTCGGGCTGGAAATCGCCAATGATCTTCGCGATCTCGTCGAAGGAGAGTCCGATCCGGAATATCCCCGGCCGGACGGGGACCCTGCGCTCCCAGCCTGCGACCAGGCAGTCCACGATCCTGACCTCTATCCCGGCTCGTTCCAACACCGCCGCTATGTACCCCAATCCC
>JAQUNT010000335.1 GCA_028717525.1 Elusimicrobiota bacterium | reverse complement strand
CTGACCCGGGCGGTTCCACCCCCGCCGGTCCGGGCGTCCCCCCGCGCTCCGATCCGGACGGCGCCACGCCCTCCGGTCCGGGCCCCTGTCCGAACAGGGTCATGCTGCCATCAGGATGCTCCGGCTGGACCAAGGCCGGAGCCGGGATGGCCCGGATGCGGTCGCGCGGCTCCGCAAGGGCCGGCGACAAGTCCGCGACCATGCGCTCCACCTCGCGCGTGCTCCGGCGCGCGGCCCGGCGCAGGAGGCGCTGGTGGTTCTCCGAATCGAGCAGGGGCTGCAGCAGGGACACGCTGACCAGGTTGAGCTCTCCCGCGGCCAGCATGCGCAGGATGGACGGGTACTTGCGCGCCGCGCGGGCCGTGCGCACGCGCCGGATGGCGTCGCTCTCAGCGTAGCCGAGCCCGCGCGTCAGGTAGGCGAACACCGTGGCAAAGCCCCGGTTCTGGCAGGCGTCGCGGGTGTCGAGCTCTCCGAGATGGACGATGAGGTCGATGAGGTTGAAGCGCTCGGTCTCGGCAAGGGCCTCAACCTTGCCGAGCAAGGCTTCGTCGGAGAGCTGCGAGAGGTCCATGCAGTATATACGAGCGAGGCGAAGGAAAGTTCCTTTCGTTCGGCGCCATATCTTGTGAGGCGGAGGGCCAATTTGCGACTTCTCCTTATTTCTTAAAGCCTATTTTTCAAAAACCTCCAGCGCTGGCGGAATTCTTAAAAAAGTGTTTGCCGCAGAAGCAGAATCCAATAACGGGCTCGTCATGAGAAGAATTCGGCAAAGATAAGCGGTGCACGCGATGCTTGAGAGGCCCCCCCGGAGCGAGCCGGCTGCTTGAGGCTGCCGCAGGATCACTGGAGCCAGGGGCCGCGCCACGCCGGCCACCCCTCGCAAGCCAGCCGCGTACGGCTGCTACAGGACGGGCTGGGCGAAGGCCAGGCGGCGCAGGCCCCAGGTGTCGCCCCAGTAGGCGTGGGCGATCCAGCTGCGCACGCGGCGCATGACACCGGCCACGGATAGCCGGCCGCGCTCGTACTGTTTCCGCATCCCGCGCAGCCTGCCAGGTCGAGGTTGAAGCGCGCCGTGTCGGGACGCAGGCGCTTGCCTTTCTGGGCCCTGCGCGCGGCCAGCAGGAGGTTGCCGAAGGATCAGACGCGCTCGTAGAGATGCTTGTGTCTTTTCGCCATAGTGTGCCGGGACGCGGTTTTTGGCCTTGCGGCCTACCGGCCGCGGCCCGGCTCTATTGTGTTCGGCTGCCCGAGCGTCCGGGAAACGCGGGAGGCGGGGTCTGTAGTGTCCCGCAATGCGGTCCGGGGGTCCTTGGACCCGCTAGGGGCTTGCGCCCCATCGGCATCCTGGCATCGGCGGGCGCGCACTATTGCCGCGCGCAACGGAACCTGTTGCTGTTGTTGCGGTTCCTGTTGTTGGCGGCGCGGCACCAGGGCAAGCGGAAGCCCGCCGCGCGCCGACGCTAGCCCAACTTCCGCAGTAAACTGGCAAAAGTACTGATCTCTTCGGTATCTGGGTTCAGAAGTCGGCACTACATTTCTGACCCACCGCTGTACTGGAACTTCGCCTCGACGGCCGTATGTCGAAGCGAAGTCGCCCCGACACGCCGTTGTGTCGGGGCCAGAACCCCTGCCGTATGAAGACAACGGCTCCGCCCCCTTCGGGGGCGGTTCCGCGCGCCTCTGCGAGGCGCGCGGCAGTTGAACAGAGCTATGGCCTACGAGCAGGGGTCCATTCGGGAATCCGCATCCGCCTGGGTAGGTCTATGCCGAGGCGCTGCAGGATGATTCGCTGAGCCTTCTCCGGGCTGACGATGCTGCGCAGACGAATCCTCTCTCCTGTCGTCGTCGGCAGCATGATGTCGCCGCGGTGGATGTGGCCCAGCTCCTCCAAGATCATCCGCGGCGAGTCTCCCGAACCCGCCCGGTCGGTCTCTTGGCGGACCTTCTTGCCGATCCTCACCTAGCGCACTAGACGCCAGTACGTATGCGTTTTTCCGTCCTTGCGTCTGACGCCATGCCGCAGATACATGCACAATAAAGACCATTTCCACGACGGAGGCCACAAGACCTAAGGTCGGCACTACATGCCGTCGCCGGCCAGTTGAGTCAAGGAACTCCCTCGGCGGCCTGGCATGCGAAGGGTCAAAAACCCTCAATACCGACCGGTGGCTGCGGAAGCTGGGCTAAGGGGTCGGATTATGGCGCCGGAGCGAGATGGGCATAGACTGGTCGGATGGAGCCCGCCGCCCGATAGCCCTGGATGTATTGCTTGAATTTGTCCGCATACTCGGCCCTGCTCAGGAAGGTGAGGACGTCGCCCTCCTTGCGGAGCGGGTCGTCCTTCTTCGTGAAGTACTTGCCGAAGGTGTAGACGATGGGGTTGCCCAGGATGTTGGCGCTGCCGCCGACGACGCCCAGCGCGGCGATATCGGCGCTCTCCTGGAGTCCGATGAAGAGGCCGGCGAACCGGTAGTAGTTCTTGCCCTTGGCCTGGTGATCCATCCAATAGATATTGTGCACCAGGTCACGGTTGTCGCAGAAGATCTTCGCCAGGCTGCCGGCCGCCAACGTCACGTTGCCGCCTGTCCCGAAGACGGCCTCAAAAAGGAGCTCGGCCTGCGTCAGCTTCACGTGGGCTCTGATGTGCCGACTCAGGGACTCCGCGATCGCGGCGGTCTGCCGCTCGTTTGGATTGAACTGAGCCAGCCCCGTCCTCCTGAAGAAGTCCTGCGAGGCGTGGTCCTGAGAATCGACGAAGGAGACCTTGCGGCCCGTCACGCCCTCGAAGACCATGATGGCCCGCAGCGCGTCATCCGCCAGTTTCTTGGAGTCGTCGTCCTTCCTGCCGCGGCTCGACAGGTGGCCCGCCCACCGGGTCATCTGGCCGGCGCACGCGGCCACGAGACCGCAATCCTGGGTATCCGCCTCCAAGCCGACGCAGGCCGAGAACTTCGCGTTCGCGGAAAGCGCCTGCATCAACGCCGGTGTCGGATGGCAGGACCGGATCTTCTCCAGGAGCCGCCGATGAGCTTCCCGGCGCGCCGGAACGTCGGCGGATGACTTCTCATATCGCGGCGCGCAGCGCTCATAAGCTCGGGCGATGTCCCTGCTCCTTGAAGCGGTCTCGGAGCCCACGCCTGAGGCTAAAACCGGAAGGGTCAGAAGCAGGAGCACCAGGTTCATATCCCCCTCCGGCGCAGAGCCTTAAAGCCTACCCCCAAGGCGACCAGCCCGCCGCAGGCGCTCAAGGCCAGGACCGCGGCCTTGGGCAGGCCCCGCTGCTTCTTGCCGCGGTGGGCCGCGGCCAGAGCCTCGGCCTGGCGCAGGTCCTCGGCCTCGCCCTGGGCGTCTCCCAGCATCTTCCGGGCCAAGGCACGCTGGCGGAAAGCCTCTTCCCGCTGCGGCGAGAGCCGGATGGCGGCCGAGGCGTCGGCCGCGGCCTGCTTCCAGTCCTTGAGGTGCAAGTAGGCCAAGGAGCGCGCCAGCAAGGCGTCGGCCGCCTGCGGCTGCAGGGCCAGGGCCGAGGTCGCGTCGTCGATGGCCGCGCGATAGCGGCCGGAGAGACGCTCGGCGCAGGCGCGGATGATGAAGGCGTAGTAGTTCTTGCCGTCCACGTAGATGGCGCGGCCGGCCAGGCGGATGGCCTCGATGTAGTCCCCCACCGGGAGCCTGGCCTGGGCCTCCCGGGCCAGCCGCATGGACTCGGGCAGGATGCCGGCCGCGGTCTCGGGCAGGGCCGAGGCGAAGATTCCCCAGGAGAGGCCCTCCACCGCCGCCGCCTTGCCGGGGCCCGGGGGAGCGGCCCCGTCCCAAGGCACCTGGGCCGCGGCTCCGGTGATGTCCGCGTCGATGTCCTTGTACTTCTTGCTGCCGGCCACGCCCGGGTTGATGCGCGCGGCCGCGTCAGCGTCCTGCCGCGCCTTCTCGTAGTCCTTCTCGCTGGCCTCGGCCCAGGCCCGCTCCAGGCTCGCCTCCAGGGCCGCGTCCATCTCAGACTCCAGGGCCGAGGTCTGGTCCTTGACCGCCTCCTCCTCGCGGCCCAAAGCGGCGTTGGCCTTGCCGCGGATGAC
>JAQUNT010000334.1 GCA_028717525.1 Elusimicrobiota bacterium | reverse complement strand
CGTAGCGAACTGGGCCTTCTCCCGGTACGGGCTGCCCTGGTAGGCGAGCAACTCCCGGTAGGTCATCAGGGCGGCGGCGAACTTCCCGTTGGCCAGGTGCAGCTGGGCCAGGCTCCAGAAGATGCGGTCGCTGTCCTTGAAGTCCGGGAAGCGGACCTGGAAGCGCCGCGCCTCGGCGGCCGCGGGCTCGTAGAAGGCGTCGCCGGACTTCTCGGCCAGCCCGTAGACCAGCGCGGCCAGGCGCTCGGCCTTATCCTCGCCTTCGGGCGACTTGGCCAGGGCGCTCAGGCCCGGCTTGAGCTTGCCGCTCACCTTCTTGTTGACCAAGTCCAGGTATTCGGACTTGGCCTTCATCGCGACGTTGGATTCCGGGTACTCGTAGACCAGGTGCAGCCAGTCCACCATGGCCTGCTTGGGATCCTCCTGCCGAGCGAGGATGCTCAGGGCCTCGGGAGCGCCTTCCGCGTCCGGATGCTGCTGCACGAAGACCCGCAGGTCCTCGAGCGCGGCGTTGCGCAGTTCCGGATTCTGGTCCTCGGCCCCTTCCTTCAAGGTTCGGAAGCTGCTGGCCAGGATCTCCTCCGGAGAGAGCTGCTTGGGAGCCTTCTTGGCGGGCTTGGCCGCGGCCTTGCCCTTGGCCGCGGGCTTGGATTCCGCAGCGGGTGCCGGGGCAGGGGCCGGCTCGGGCTCAGCAGCGGCCTTGGGCTCGGGCTTGGGCTCCTCTTTCTTGGGCTCTTCCTTGGCCTGGGGCTGAGTCTCAGGCTTGGCCTCGGGCTTGGCTTCGGGCTTGGCCTCGGGCTTGGCCTCGGGCTTGGCCTCGGGCTTGGCCTCGGCAGCCGGCGCCGCCTCGGCCTTCGGCTCCTCAGCCGGGGGCGGCGCGAACTCGTTCTCCTGGGCCCGGAGCAGGCCGGCGGTTCCGAGCGATAAGGCGGCGAGGATGAGATAACGCTTCATGTTTGTCCCTCCAGTCAGAATTCCCTTCGTCCGGACATGGCTTGCGACAGAGTCCTCTCGTCTATGTAATCCAAATCACCGCCCATGGGGACGCCGTGGGCGATCCGGCTGACCTTGACAGAACCCAGTTCCCTGAGCAGACCGGCCAGGTAGAGGGCGGTCGCTTCTCCCTCGGTGTCGGGGTCTGTGGCCAAAATGACCTCACCAATGACTCCGCGGCCGGCCTGGACCCTCTCGATGAGTTCCCGCACCCGCAAAGACTCCGGCCCGATCCCGTCGAGAGGAGAGATGGCCCCGTGCAGGACGTGATAGAGCCCCTTGTAGCCGCGGGTTCGCTCGATGGCGGCCGCGTCCTGCGGGGCCTCCACCACGCAGAGCAGCGCCTGGTCCCGGCCGGGATCGGAGCAAATCCGGCAGAGTGCCCGGTCCGTGTAGTCGAAGCACCGGCTGCAGGGCCGGATGGCGGCCTTGGCCTCGCGCACCGCGTTGAGCAAAGACTCGACCTCTTCGGAGGGGGCCCGGATGAGGTGCAGGGCCAGGCGCTCGGCCTGCTTGGGCCCGATGCCGGGCAGCCTCTTCAAGGCGCTGACCAGGCGGTCCCAGTCCCTCACTCGCTCCGCCTCATACCGAGGGCTTCTTCTTGATGAAGCGGGCGGTGCCGCCAAGGATCTTCTCCGCCCGCGACAGCGAGGCGCTGCCCTTGGCGGGCTTACCCGCAGGTTCGGTCACGTCCTTCCAGACCCCGCCCGGCGCCTCCCCCCCCTCGTCCGGGACCTCGGTCTCGACGGTCTCGGCGCCCCCGCCCCCGGCATCCCCGACTTCCGTGGAGACGCGGATGACGCCTCCCGAGAGTGTGGCCAATTTGGCCTCAATAAGCCCCGCCCCACGCCTGGCCTGTTCGGCGTCGAAAGCCCTGGAGAAGAGAAGCTTCCAGGATCCGTCCGGCGCGAGAACGGCCCGGGAGGACTCCAGGATGGAGGCCAACGACGGCTTCTCCTCACGGACCGCGGCCACCAGCCTGGACCACAGCTGGGGCGTGGGGGTCTTGCCCCCCGAGGCGGAAGGACCCCTGGAATCCAGAGCGGTTGGAGCGGCGGCCTTCGCCGCAGGCGGAGCCTCCCGCGCGGGAGGGGAGAACGCCTGCACTCTCGGGACGGCGGCCCCTTGGCCGCCGAGGCGCCGCTCCAGCTCCTCCAGCCGCTTGACCCAGGCCGAGAGGTCCGCAGCCGACTCCAGGCAGCCGAAGAGCCCCAGCTCCAAAGTCAGCCGCGGGGAATCCGCGAAGCGCAGGTCCTCCAGGGTCTTGTTGGCCCGCTCGAGCAGGTAGCGCAGGTGCTCGGGACCGGTGCCCGCCAGCGCCTCGCTCCAGGCCTGGTCGGCGCGGCCGGCGAGCCCCACGCGCTCGAGGTAGACCCCCTGCAGCCCGGCGCGCAGGTCCTTGAGCAGCTGCGCGGGCTCCACGCCCTCCTCGTAGACCCGGCGCAGCAAGGCGCCCAAAGCCGCGCCGTCGCCGCCGACCAGGGACTTGGCCAGGCCCAGGAGCATGTCCGCGGGGACATAGCCGAACATCTCGCGCACGAGCTCCGCGCTCAAAGCCTTGTCCGAGAAGGAGCGGCACTGGTCCAGGAGGCTCACCGCGTCCCGGAGCGACCCTTCGGCGCTCCGGGCCAGGAGATCCAGGGCCTCGGGCTCGGCCGCGATCTTCTCCTTGGCGGCCAGGAAGGCGAGGTGCTCGCGCAGGCTCTCCACCGGGATGGGCCGGAACTTGAAGCGCTGGCAGCGCGAGGCGATGGTGGCCGGGACCTTGGCCACCTCGGTGGTGGCCAGGATGAAGACCACGTGCGGAGGCGGCTCCTCCAGGGTCTTCAGGAGCGCGTTGAAAGCCGCGGTGGAGAGCATGTGCGCCTCGTCGATGATGAAGACCTTGTAGCGGTCCCGGTTGGGGGCCAGGGCCACGGTGTCTATGATGACCTCGCGGATGTTGTCCACGCCGGTGTGGGAAGCGGCGTCCATCTCCAGCACGTCGAGGCAGGACGAGGCGGTGATGTCGCGGCAGGGGTCGCACTCGCCGCAGGGTTCTTCCGAAGGGCCTTTGACGCAGTTGAGCGCCTTGGCGAGGATGCGCGCCATGGTGGTCTTGCCCACCCCGCGCGGCCCGGTGAAGAGGTAAGCGTGGTGGACGCGCTTGGCGGCCAGGGCGTTCTTGATGGTGACGGACACGGCGGGCTGGCCCAGCACCTCGGCGAAGGTCTGGGGCCGGTACTTGCGGGCCAGCACGACGTAGCCGGGCTTCTTGGCCATGGCCTACCTCGCCTTCTCCCGGCCGTCGAGGCTGAGCTCCCCGGGCCCGAAGGCGATGACCTGCAGGAGCCCCCCCATGATGGCCAGGTTCTTGAGCAGAGCGATGCGCTGGTCCGGGGCCGAGTGGAAGACCCAGGTCGTGACCGCCAGGAAGCCCACCAAGGCCACGGCGCCCCAGCGCGTCACACAGCCCAGGATGAGGGTGACGGCCCCCAGCGCCTCCAGGGCGATGGCGCAGGCGCAGAGCAGGGCCGCCATGGGCAGTCCGTGAGCCTCCATGAACTTGAGCGTGCCGTCGAAATTGGTGATCTTGCCGAAAGCGGAGGCCAGGAAGATGAGGGCCAGCAGCAGACGGCCCGCCAAAGCCAAGAAGTCCTCGGTGCGCATCGAGGCAGGATACCAAAGGCGCGCCGGGGCGGTCAAATTACTACACTTGCCCGGGGAAATCCACTATACTCTAGGACGATGAAGCGGATCTGGGTGCTTGCGGCGCTCTGTCTTCTGGCCTGCCCCCGCCCGGCCGCGGCCTGGAGCGACGGCCCCCAGCTCTGGCAGGAGAGCTACTTCTTCGACGCCCTGCTCCAGGCCCGCAGCAAGGCCGCCCGGCAGCAGAGCGACCCCCAGCTCATGGCCGTGCTCAAGGCCGTGGCCGGCCAGGTGGCCCAGCAGGTGGTCAACATCCAGCAGATCGACGTCTACGCCAAAGCCCAGCAGGACAACCTGCGCTACGCCTTCACCCAGCCCGACCCGGCGCCCAGCCTGGAGACCATCGCGGCCAACTTCGAGACCCTCACCAAAGGCGCCGACCAGATCCGCAGCAACCTCT
>JAQUNT010000333.1 GCA_028717525.1 Elusimicrobiota bacterium | reverse complement strand
CCCCGGGCCAGGCGCAATGGTGCGATTTCTGCAAGGAGCCTTTCCGCAAGGCGGTCCCAGCGCCTTTGCCGGCCGCCCAAGCAGATCCCCGGGCCGCTGCACAGGGCGCGGAGGCCGGCGCCGGCATCCCCTCCGAGTTCCTCGCCTTGGATAGCGGCGGCCGGATCCCGGCCCCCCCTCCTTGGCTGCGCTATGCGGTCTGGTCCGTGCTCGGCGCCTGCGTGCTCCTCATCATGTCCCTTTTGGGCGCTTATCTGGCCAGGCAGGGCGCCCCACAGAATGCCCAGCCATCCGTTCAGTTTTCACAATAGCTTCACAAGAGCACTGTTTCTGTAATATTCCTGCAAATACCATCTCGCATAATCCAGGTGGTGCGCAATCCTGTTCCAGGCGTAGTCTGCGCAGCGGCCCTCCTGTGCTGGGGCCGCCCCCTGCCCGCAGGGGCGGGAGGCTTTGCCAGCTCCGGGCCGGGGACCACCAGCGCGGAGTTCCTGCGCATACCCGTGGGAGCGCGCCCGGCCGGCATGGCGGAGGCCTTCACCGGCTTGGCGGACGACGTCCACTCCCTGGCCTACAACCCGGCGGGCATCGCATTCCTGGCCCGCCAGCAGCTGGGCATGGTCTTCGACGCCTACGCCCCGGGGGTCAACCACGCCTGGACCGGGTACATCTATCCGCTGCGCTTCGGCACCGTCGGGCTGGCCGTCAACGCGCTGAGCGTGGACGCTTTCGACTCCTATTCCAACGTCGACACGGCGCTGTCGCAGACCTCGGCTTTGGACGCGGCCTATCAGCTCTCCTACGGCCTGCGCATCTCGGACACCTGGGCGGTGGGCGGCACGGGCAAGTACATCACCTCGCGGCTGCACACCTACAACGCGGCCACCGTGGCGGGAGACCTGGGCACCCTGTGGGCCCCGACCCGCGGGGTGCGCGTGGGCGCCTCGGTGCTCAACATGGGCCAGGGCCTGCGCTACGTCTCCGAGACCTACCCCCTGCCCATCGCGGCCCGGTTCGGCGCCTCGTGGACGCCCCTCGACCCGAGGGACTTCCCGCACTACCTCACCCTCGCCATGGACGCGGTCCAGACCCAGGGCCAGGCGACGGCGGTCTCCGGCGGGTTCGAGCTTTGGTACCAGGGAGTCCTGGCCGTGCGCCTGGGCGCCCGCTCCGACCCGGGCGAAGGCGCCGGCTACACGGCCGGGATGGGGCTCTACGTATTCCGCGACGAGCACAAGCCCTGCGAATTCGGATTCGACTATTCCTTCGTGGATTCCGGCGACCTGGCGATGACGCACCGCGTTAGCGTCGTCCTCAAGTTCGGCCAGACCCTGCGCGAGGAGCGCCGCGGCACGGTCATCGAGTGGCGCCGCGCCCGGGACCAGGCCGGTCCGCTGAGGCAGCGCGAGCGCGAGCGGGCCCGCCAAGCCCCCGCGGTCCGGGAGACCGAGCCCAAGCGGCCGGCGTCGGATTCGGAGATGATGCTGTCCCCCGATTATAAGAAGTGGGTCCGCCCATGAACCAGCGCGACCGACGAGGTGACTTATGAAGAGAGCCCTCCTCCTGATGACGCTGCTGGCCGGCGCGTGGTGCGCCGCGCCGGCGCGCGCCGCCACTTTCCGCCCTCAGGGCACGGCCTCCCCGGGCAGCGTGCCGGGAGGCATCAACTACCAGGGCCAGCTGCAGGATAACGGCATCCCCGTGACCGCCAAGTGGGGCTTCGTCTTCAGACTCTACGACGCCAAGGAGAACGGCAACCTGATCGCGACCTTCCCCCCCGAGCCCGACAACATGCAGGTCGATATCATCTCCGGGCTGTTCAGCGTCAACATCCCGGTGACCACCAACACCTTGGTGGGCGGCGGGCAGCGCTGGTTGGAAGTCGAGGTCGACCGGGAAGGCGTCGCCGGAGGGGCCGGCCAGAAGATGACGCCCCGGGAGCAGCTCTACTCCATGCCCTACGCGCTCGTGGCCAAGACCATCGAGGGGACCATCGACATCTCCACCGGGGGGCTCGTCATCACGACCACGCCGGTCAGCAACGCGGCGTTCTACATCTCCTCGGGCACGGCCTTCATCGGAATCGGCACCGCGCACCCGGCCTCTTTGCTGCACATGAGCTCGGGCACCTTGACCATCGACGGCGACGACGGCCAGGGCCACCGTGCCGGCTTTCACCTGAGCTCGGGGCCGATGGCCGTCGACGGCAGCAACGCCCGGCTCGACGTCCTGGGCCCCGCCTGGTTCGGCCTCGCGGGCACCCAGTCCTCTTTCGACGCGTTGGGGGCGCTGCACCTGACCAGCCCGCTGAGCCTGCAATACGGCGGCACGGGCACGGACCTCGGAAGCGCGGGGCTGGGCGCTATCCCCTATTTCTCCGCTCCCGGGGTCATGTCCTATTTCAACGTGGGGACCAACGGCGCGCTGCTGCGCTCCGACGGCACGAACCCGGCCTGGACCAGCGCCAGCTACCCGGGCACCGTGGCGCAGGGCGACCTGCTCTACGGCTCCGCGCTCGACACGGTCTCGCGGCTGAGCGTCGCCGCCTCCAGCAGGATCCTCACCTCGAACGGCGTGGTCCCGGTCTGGACCAGCGCCCAGTACCCCAGCGTGGTGTTCAAGGGAGACCTCCTCTACGCCTCCGCCAACGACGTCGTCTCGACCATGAGCATCGTCGCGGCGGGCCGCCTCCTGCGCTCCAACGGCACGGTCCCGGTCTGGACCAGCGCCAGCTACCCAGGCACCGTAGCGCAGGGAGACCTGCTCTACGGCTCCGTGGCCGACACGGTGTCCAGGCTGACCTGGGTGGGCACGGCCACGCGCTACCTGGCCAACACCGGCGCGGGCATCCCGAAGTGGGACCAGGTGAACCTGAGCAACGGGGTGCAGAACAAGCTCGGCATAGTTAACGGAGGAACGGGCTCGGACTTGAGCCTGGGAGGAGCCTCCGCCCAAGGCTCCATACCTTATTTCTCCAATACCAACGTGATGACCACGCTGGGGCCTGACGCCGGCGGAGCGCTGGCGGGCTGGGTGCTGGCGACCAAGGGGACCGGCAACAACCCCTACTGGAGGGACCTCGCCTCCGGGGCGACCATCTACACCGCCAGGAACCTGATCGGCGGGAGTCAGGGCGCGGTGCCCTACCAGTCGGCGCCCGACACGACGCAGATGCTGGCCCCCGGGACGGCCGCCGGGCAGCTGCTCCAGACCGGCGGGGCCGGGGCCAACCCGGCCTGGACCACGGCCGCCTACCCGAACACCACGGTCATCAACCAGATCCTCTACTCCGCCGCGAACAACAGCGTGGCCGGACTGGCGACTTTGGCCGACGGCGTCCTGGTCACCGACGGCTCCGGGAAACCCGAGATCGGGACCGACCTCCCCACCGGGGTCACCATCGGCACGAAGTACATCTACCGCGCCGGCGGCACCGATGTGCCGTTCGCGGACGGCGGCACGGGCGCGGACCTCTCCGGCCTGGACAACGGCAGCTTCATCTACAAGATCGGGGGCAGCCTGGCGGGATCCGCCCTCAACGGCGTCCTCAAAGGCAACGGCAGCGGCGCGCCCACGGCCATGCAAGGGGTGACGGACCACAACGCCTATTGGTCGGATGCCAACACCATCGGAGCGGTGCAGTTCATCGCCATATCGAGCGGCGGAACGGGCGCGGACCTCTCCGGCGTGGCTGCGGGGGGCCTGATCTACAAGGCCGCAAACAGCCTGGCGGGCACCGCGGACCTCAACGGGGTCCTCCGGATGAACGGCGCCGGCGCGCCCACGGCCATGACCGGGACCCAGGATTACATCGCCTACTGGTCGGACGCCAACACCATCTCCGGGGTGGCCTCAGTCGCCATATCGAGCGGCGGAACAGGCGCGGACCTCACCAGCGTGCCTGAAGGAGGCCTGATCTACAAGGCCGCAGACAAGCTCGCAGGCACCTCGGCCCTCAACGGCATACTACAAGGAAGCGGCTCCGGTACGCCCGTCGCCCTGCAAGGGATCCAGTTCTACAACGTCTACTGGTCGGACGCCAACACCATCGCTGCGCGGCAGTTCACTCCCCTGGACTACGGCGGGA
>JAQUNT010000332.1 GCA_028717525.1 Elusimicrobiota bacterium | reverse complement strand
GTCCTCCTTGAGGCCGGCGGCGAGCGCGGCGCCGTGGATGCCCCGCCACCGGGCCGCCTCGCCGGCCAGGCGGCGCAGGGTCGCCCGCGCGGGGTCCGCGGCCTGAAGGACCTCTCCCCACAGCATAGCGGCGCAGAATATCGCGGTCCAGCGCATCGGTTCTCCCAACCCCGACCGGGCGATTGAGGTGATATTTTATGATATGATTGAGCCGTTATGCCGCTGCGCATCCTGGTCGTAGACGACAGCGTCGTGACCCGGAGCCTCATCCAGGAGTTCGCGGAGGGCCTCGGACACGCGGTCGTGGGCGAGGCCGCCACGCTGGGCGAAGCGGTCGCCGCCTATCAGTCCCAGAAGCCCGACCTGGTGACCCTCGACCTATCGCTGGCCGACGGCGACGGGATCGCCGTGCTCAAGACCCTGCGCGGGCTCGACCCGCAGGCGCGCGTGCTCGTGGTCTCCGGCAACGTCCAGCAGGCGGTGCACGACGAGGTCCGCATGGCCGGGGCCGCGGGCTTCTTGAGCAAGCCCTTCACCCTCGAGGACCTGAAGCGGGCCCTGGCCCGTTTCACCCAAGGATGATCCTTTCCGACACGGTCCAAGAGCACCTGCGGCGCCTGCTGCGCACGGGCATGGATTCCGCCTTGGCCCGGCTGACCCAGATCTCCGGGGCGCCCTGGCAGGTCCGCGAGTCATCCCTGCGGCAGGGCCCGGCCGAGGCTCTGCGCCGGCCCCAGTCTTCGGGACCGCAGCATTGCGGAGCCCTCTTCACTTTGCCCGGCGGGGTCTTCTTGGTGGCCTTCCCGGACGCCAGCGCCGAGGCCGTGGCCCGCGCCTTCTTCAAGGGCTTCAGCAAGAGGCCCGACGCCTGGAAGGGCAAGGAACCCGACGCCGTGGCCGAGATCTCCAACATGGTGGTCAACCCGGTGATCAACCTCCTCGGCGACTCCGCGCTCATGATCATCTTCCTCTCCTCCCCCGAGGTCTGGCAGGGAGACCTGAGCATGCTCGACGAGACGGCCTTCGGCAAGCTGTTGCTGCGCGAGGACGGCCAGGCGGTGCGCGCCGACATCCAGATCGCCTCCGCCGAGCTCGGCGCCGACGGCGTCATCACCATGCTGCTCAACTCGGCCCTGGGCGGGCACCTCTCCGAAGCCCTCGGGGACTGAGCGCGCCGCGGCCCTTACGGCCGGTCAGCGGCCAGATGCGTCGTCCAGATTACCGCACTTCGCGGCCGGCGCATCCCCAGCCCGCCAGTCCAAACTTGATATAATCCTGGTCCGCCCATGACTGACCGTCTGCAAGTCCTGCTCGGGCCGGCCCGCGACCGGCCCCGCATCGCTTTCGTCCCCGCCGTCCTGCGCGCCGCCCAGCGCATCGCCGAGGACCTCTCTCCGCAGAGCATCATCCTGCTCGACGCGGGCCCGGACTTCGCGCGGGACTGGAGCCGGCAGATGGCCGGGCTCGGCGCCGAGCGCGTGGAGTGCGCGCCCCCCGGGGGGGTCGCGCAGCGCCTGGCCCCCGGCGTCCCCCTGCTGGAGGTCTCCTCCGACGGCCTGCCGCGCGACGGCTCCCTGCGGCGCTTCCTGAGCCAGGCCCGCGCCGAAGGCCGCCCGGCGCGCTGGATGCGGCAGGGCAAGGTGCTGGCCAGCTTCCATCCCTCCCCCGACTCCTACGCCGCGGGAGCCGGGGCCGCCGCCGGCCGCGACTTCGAGGCCGGGGAAGAGGACTGGCTCTCCCTGCAGGACGCCGACGCCGTCCCGCGCGCGGAGCGCGCGCTCTTCGCAAGCCTGGTGAAGGACACGGACGGATTCTTGGCCCGCTTCGACCGCCGCATGTCCGTGAGCCTGTCCCGGCTGCTGCTGCGCACCCCCGCCACCCCCAACGCCATCACCGCCGCCAGCCTGGCGCTGGGACTGCTGGGCGCGGCCTGGCTCGCCTTCGGCTCCTATCCCTTTCAGGTCCTGGGGGCCTTCCTGCTCTGGTTCTGCTGCATCCTCGACGGCTGCGACGGGGAGGTGGCGCGCCTCAAGCTGATGTGCAGCAAGTCGGGCGCGGCCTTCGACCTGGGCGCGGACCATGTCGCGCACATGGCCATCTTCGTCGCCATCCCCTTCGCGGTGCACACGGCCGACCCCCAGGCCGAAGTCCTGCTGCCCGGCATCCTGATGGTCGCGGGCATGGCCGTGAGCATGTTCACCGTCTGGTGGCTCATCCTGCGCCGGCCGGGCCGACCCTTCGGAGCGACCCAGCTCTTCTTCGAGCGCGTGGCCAGCCGCGACTACGTCTACCTCATCGCCTTCCTGGCCGTCATCCGGAAGCTCCACTGGTTCCTGTGGGCCGCGGCGTTCGGCATCCAGGTCTTCAACCTCGCCCTCTGGTGCATGGCCCTGCGCCGGCCGGCCGACCCGGAGCGCGCCTAGCCGCCTCGGCGCAGCCGCATGAACCGCGTCGCGCTGCACATCCCGCACTTCCAGGACGCCCGCGGGACGGTCGACGAGGGGGCCTGCGCGCCATCGTGGAGGCGGGCTACGCTTATGTGGCGAGGCTCGACTGCGGCGACCTGCAGGCTCCGGACCGCTGCGCGCGCCAGGCGGCCTTCCTGGACGCCCATCCGGACGTGGCCCTGCTGGGTTCCGCCGTCACCTTCTTCGACGCGACCGGGGACCGCTTCACCCTCCATCAGCCGCAGACCCATGAGGAGATCCTGGTCCGGATGCATGACGACAACGCCTTCAGCCACCCCGCGGTGATGTTCCGGGCCGCCGCCGTCCGGGAGCTGGGCTGGTATCCCGAAGACCGCCCCGCGCCGGAGCGCCAACCTGCCCGAGGCCCTGGTCCGCTCCGAATACGATCCGGCGGGGGTCTCGTTCTCCAGGCACCGGCAGCAGCAGCGCACGCGGCTCCGGGTGCTCTGGGAGCACTGCGACTGGAGCCCGCGGTCCCTTCTGATGCTCGGCAAGCCTCTGCTCTGGCAAGTGCTGCCTCTCTCCCTGGCCCGGAAGGCCAGGAGCCTGCTGGGCATCGGGGCTTGGTCCTGAGCGGCGCGGCCGCCGGCTAGCGCCGGGCGCCGGGGTCGTCCGCATCCCGGAGGACGACCTCGGCATCCTCGCCGAGGAGGAGCTGGGGCGTCTGCTCGCGGTTCTGGAGCCGCGCCGCGTCTTCGACCTGCGGCCTCAGGTACCGGAACAGCGAGGCCGCGGTGATGCGCCCCCGCTGGTCCACGGCCGGGCCGTTGAGCCCCTTGAGGAGGAAGTAGGTGAAGGTGCCGTGGCCTTCCCGGGCCAGGGAGCCGGAGATCTGCTCAGGGCCCGAGGCGCTGAGGATGGTGAGCTTGTTCGGACCGGCCGCGCTGGCGTCGACGCGCGTGACCAGCGGGCGGATGCCCTTGGGGAGGATCGAGCGCCCGCCCAGGCCGGAGAAACAGGCGTCGAGGGCCACGACGACATGCCGGGCCTTGAGGGCGCTGAGCTTGGCGTAGACCTGCCGGAGCGGGATGGCCGTATCCGGCAGGTTCTCGGCCTCCCCGTCGGATGGGACCAGGTAGGCTTGCCGGGTCGCCGGGTCGGGCGCGCCGTGCCCGGAGTAATAGAAGAAGACCGTGGAGCCGGCGGCGGCGTGCTTGGGGAGCCAGGAGTTGAGGGCGCTGGTCATCTTGCCCTTGGTGGCCTCGCCGTTGGTCAGCAGCATGGTGTTGCGCGGCGGGAAGCCGAGCGCCAGGAGATGATCGCGGACCGCCCGGGCGTCGTGCGCGGCGAAATCCGCGGCGGGCAGGTCGGGGTAGCCCTCTATGCCGACCACCAAGGCGGCGCGCGCCTCGTCCGCGTCGACCCCGTAGGAGGGGACGTCGACCTCGGAGCCGATCTCCGGCCTGGCGGCCGGCTTGAGGGCGCCCTGGACCTCCGCTTGGACCATGGCCCGAAGCTCCGATTCGGAAGGCGCCCGCTGCGGCGGGGCCGCGGGCTCCTCCGGCTGCGGCGTCGGGCCCGGCGCCTCGGCCCGCGCCTGCGCCGGCCCCGGCCGCGCGGCCGGGGCGCGATGGAGCAGGCCGTAGGAGACCGCGCCGGCCGCGCAGACGGCGGCGGCGAT
>JAQUNT010000331.1 GCA_028717525.1 Elusimicrobiota bacterium | reverse complement strand
GAAGTAGCCGCTTCTGACGGCCTGATCAGCCCTGCTTCTTGAGCTTCTCGGCCAGGCGCTGGAGCTCCTGGCCCGCCGCGTCGAGGCCTGCGGCGAGCGTGCGGCGCATGTCCTGCGCGGAGCGCAATCCCTCGCGCTTGCCCAAAGAGGCGACTTTCTTGGCCTGGCCCTTGATGTCGGCGAGCTCCGAGCTCTCGGCCGCCTTCTTGACGGCTTGGGCCACGCGGTCGCTGACGGAGCGCACGCTGCCCTTGATCTCGGAGCGGATCCCGGCGACGTCGCTGCTCGTCGCCGCGGCCTTGATCGCGTCGCTGATCTGCTCTGCGAGCACGCCGATCTCGGCGGTGAGGCGGCTCGACTGGTGGTGCTTCTTCCTGGCCATGGTCTGTCCCTCCTGATTTGCGGCGCTGCCCCCATCATATATAATCTGTGGCGGTCATGGCCGAAGAGCGCATCCTCATCGTCTGCGGCGAGCCGGCCCGGCAGGGCCTGCTCAGGCTCTGGCTGGAGGCGGCGGGCTACAGGAACCTCCGGTCCGCGGGCTCCGGCGGCGAAGCCCTGGCCTGGGCGCGGAGCGAGCCGCCGGACTGCGTCGTGCTCGACGGGGATCTCCCGGACCTGAGCGGCCCGGAGCTCTGCCGCAGGCTGCGCGGCGCCCGGGTGGTGCTCTTGGCCGCGGAGCCCGGCAGCCGGGCCCGCGGGCTGCAGAGCGGGGCCTGCGAGGTCGCGGTCAGGTCCGACAGTCCGGATGAACTCCTGGCCGCGCTCGCCGCGGCCCTGGGCCGTCCGCGGGAAGAGCCCCCTCGGCTGGCCTGACCTGGTCCTAAGGCGGGGTCAGGCTGAACGCCGCGTCAGGATTGGCGCAGGCAATCCGCCTCGTCCGGCTCGTAATCCCGCGCCTCCCGCCAGAAGGTCCCGTCCGGAGGCCTGGGGCCGCGCAGGACGGACGGCTTGAGCAGCCGCACCATGATCCAGGTCAGGCCCAGGCCCAGATAGTAGGCGGAGAAAAGGCCCGCGGGCAGGAGCACTGCCTGCACCGCGGCGGCCACCCGTCTGTTGAAAGCCTTCAGTTTCTCAAGCATGTTCCTCGCGCCGCGCCACGAATTCGCCCACGACCAGGGCGTCCATCGCCGTGGCCTTGAACACGGCCACGGCGTCTTCGGGCGTGCACACGATCGGCTCGCCGCGGCGGTTGAAGGAGGTGTTGACCACCATGGGCACTCCGGTCAGCTCGCGGAAGGCTTTGATGAGGCGGTAGAAGCGCGGGTTCTCCGCCTCGGCCACGGTCTGCACCCGGGCCGTGCCGTCCTCGTGGGTCACGGCCGGTATGGCCGCGCGCTTCTGCGGCCGGACCCTGGGCGCCAGGAGCATGAAGGGCGAAGGAGAATCCAGCTCAAAGTAGTCCGCGGCTTCCTCGGCGAGCACGGCCGGGGCGAAGGGCCGGAACTCCTCCCGGTGCTTGACCCGGTCGTTGAGGAAGCGCTTCATCTGCGGGTTGCGCGGGTCGCCCAGGATCGTGCGATTGCCCAAGGCCCGAGGGCCCACCTCCATGCGCCCCTGCACCCAGCCCACCACCAGGCCTTCGGTGAGCATCTTGGCTGTCTCGCGGCAGAGCTTCTCTTCGGGCAGCTCCCGGAAGGTCAGGCCGGCGGCGGCCAGGGCGCGCCGGCAGCGGGACGCCGGGAAGGCCGGGCCCAGATACGGGCTCAGGGGGCCGCCGCGGGGCAGGCCCCAGAGGCAGTGGCTCACGAACGCCGCCGCGCCCATGGCCCCGCCCGCGTCGCCGGCCGCCGGCTGCACGAAGATCCTCTTGAAGCCCGACTCCTCCAGGATCCTCTGGTTGGCCACGCAGTTCAGGAAGACCCCGCCCCCCAGGCAGAGGTCGTCGAGCTTGGTGCGCTGGCGCAGGTCGCGCGCCAGGGCCAGCAGGATCTCCTCGGTCAGGGCCTGCAGGCTGGCCGCGATGTCGCAGGCGCGCTGGTCCATCTCCGCCTTGGGGGCGTAGGGCCGGCCGAAGGCCTCGACGAAGCGCGGGGTGTACATCCGCTCCTCGCCGTAGAAGTCGAAGTAGGACTGGTCCAAGGCGAAGCTGCCGTCCGGCCGGGCCGCGGCGATGGCCCGGAAGCGGTCGAGGTAGGCGGGCTTGCCGTAGGCGGCCAGGCCCATGACCGTGCCCTCGCCCTCCTGGGCCGCGAAGCCCAGGAAGGTCGTCACCGCGGTGTAGAGCAGGCCCAAGGAGTCCGGAAAGCACATCTCGCTCTCGACGCGGATGCGGCTGCCGCTGCCCCGGCCCCGGGTCAGCGTGGCCCACTCCCCGACCGCGTCCGCGGTGAGGATGGCCGCCTCCGTGAAGCCCGAGGGCAGGAAGGCCGCGGCCGCGTGGGCGAGATGGTGCTTGACGAAGTAGGTCCGCCCCGAGAAGCCCAGCTCGCTCTTGAGGGTCAGGGGCAAAGAGAGCCGGTCCTGCAGCCAGCGCGGCAGGGCGCGCCGGAAGCTAGGGTAGGAGCGCGGGAAGGAGCGCAGATGCCCGATGAGCACGCGCGCGAACTTCAGGAAGGGCTTCTCGTAGAAGACCGCGGCGTCGAGGTCCGGGGCCGTGATGCCGCCCTCCTGCAGGCAGTAGTTGAGAGCGCGCAGGGGCAGCTCCGCATCGCTCTTGCGCCGCGTGAAGCGCTCCTCGTGGGCCGCGGCCGTCAGGCGCCCCTCCTGCATGAGGCAGGCCGCGGCGTCGTGATAGTGGGCCGAGAGGCCGAGGACCCGGCTGGGCATGGTCAGGGCGGCCGCCTCAGATCCCGGCGTAGACGAACGAGATGACCACGGTGGGTCCGAGCTGGTAGATGAGCAGCCCCAGCAGGGCCAGCGTGATGAGCAGGGGCATGAGGAAGTAGAGCTTGTGCCGCCGGATGAGATGGAAGCATTCCTTCAGGATGAGGACGAGTTTGTTCATGCCGCCTCCTGGTCTTGGACGGCGCAGCCGAGCTGGCGCGCCACGCGCTGGAGCAGCTCCGGATCGAAGTCCGCGCGCAGAGCCGCGAGGGCCTCGGCGCGCGTGAGCAGCCCCTCGCGGATGAGCTTGCTCATCTCCACGTGGTAGTGCGTGTAGCCGTAGTGCTTGAGGGCCCAGTGCACGGAGAGGAAGTTGAGGGCGCAGTTGGTGGTCTGGGCCGGGTAGCTGAGCCTCGGGTACTGCCAGCCCAGCTCTTTTTGGATGAGCGCCACGTACTCCTCGACCTCGTAAGGCAAGAACCAGTGCGGGGAGAGCACCAGGCACTTGTGCTTCTTCGCCGCCTGCGCCACCACGCTCTCGATGCTGCGCGGGAAGTCCCCGTACTTCGGGTCGCCTTCCAGGCCGGCCAGGAATTCCGCGGTGGCCCGGCCCATGCGCGCGTACTCCGGGCCCGCGGCGTTGCAGGCGCACTTGGTCAGCACCGGCTGCTGGGTCATCTGCCCCTTGGTCCAGCCCGCGATGATGAGCGGCGCGTCGAAGCGGGCGGCCATCTGGTAGGTCAGGCGCATGTACCAGATGGCGCAGACATGGCAGATCACCGCCGGCGCGCCGGTCTTGATGATGCGGGCGAACATGTCGTGCATGAAGGTGGAGCGGTAGGTGAGGAAGGGCACGTCCAGCCTTTCCACGGCCCGGCGCACGTTGGCCATGGCGTCCTCGGTCTCGAAGCCGTGGTCGAAGGTGAAGGCCAGGACCTTGAGCTTGTAGCGGCGCACGGCGTAGTAAAGGGCGGCCGTGCTGTCCTTGCCGCCGCTGCACATGACCAGGCAGTCGAACTCGTGCTTGCCGCGGTGCGCTTCCAGGATCTTGACGAAGTCGCTCTCCAGCAGCGCGCCCCGAGGGTCGGCCGGGGGCCGGCGCTCATGCTCGCGGCACAGGTTACAGACGCCCTCGCCGTCGAGCGCGATCTCCGGCGGGGAGTGGGGCAGCACGCAGCGGCTGCACAGGCGCGGCCCGCTCACGGAGCGCCCCCCTTGCGCACTAGGAGCCGCCAGCCCGCCCCGTCCCGGACCTGCTCCACCACCGCGTGGCCCTGCTCCTGCAGGGCGGGCGGGACGTTGGCGACGGGCTCGCCGTCGTCGAG
>JAQUNT010000330.1 GCA_028717525.1 Elusimicrobiota bacterium | reverse complement strand
TCCCGCGCTGAGCTGGACGGGCTGGGCCCTGTGGTGGCTGGCCCTGGCCGGCGTCGCTTTCCCCACGGCGGTGGACACATCGCTCTGGGCCTGGGGCGCGGTGCTGGGGCTGTGGGCCGCGGGCCTGCGGCGCGCCGGCCGACAGCTCCGGCCCTGGCTCCTGGCCCTGGCCGCCCTGGCCGTCTGCGGCCTGCTGGCCGGCTGGAGCACGGACTTCGAGATGTCCGCTTTGCGCGCCCTGCTGCCGGAGTCCGGACTGCGCCGCCTGGGCGGCGCGCCCTGGAAGCTCGGGGAGCTGGCCGCCTGCGCCGCTCTGGCCGCCATGCTCTGGCGGCGGCTGGCAGGCGCCTTCTGGCGCGCCTTGGCCCTGGCGCCCCTGGCCCTGGCTTTGCTGCCCTGGCCGGAGACTTTGCGCCACGCGGTCTGGGGGATGAGCCTGCTGAGCCTGGCCGGAGCTGGGCTCGCGCCCCTGCCGTGGCAGGCCAAAGCCTGCTGGGCGAGCCTGGCCTGCCTGGCTTTCTGCCTCACCGTGTCCGCGGGCAGCGGCGCCTGCCTGCTCGCCTGGGCCACCGTGGCCGGCTGGCGCTGGGCCGTCCTGCCGCCGGACTCCAAGCCCATCTGGCAGGGGCTGGGCTTGGCGGGATTCTGCCTATGGGCCTACGCCTTGCCCGGCGGCCGCCTGGACTTCTCGCACGTCTCCGTGGCCGAGGCCTACGCGGGCCTGGGGCCGGGCTGGAGCCCCCGCCTGCTGGCCGCCTTGGTCGCGCTCAAGCCCGTGGCCGCCTTCCTCACCCCGGTCCTGCCCTTGCTGGCCGAGACCGCGGCCGCCGCCCTGCCGGGGGCCGCGGCCGTGTTCGGCGCCGCCTCGGCCGGGAGCCTCACCTTGCTATGGTTCGACAAGTTCTACTTCAAGCAGCCCATGCACAGCTTGGTGGACTCGTTCCTCTACGAGCGCCTCATCGTGGGCGCCGTCCTGGCCTGGGTGCTCCTGCTGTGCTGGGCCGCGGCGCGCGCGCTCAGGCGGCGGGGAGCTTCCGGCGCGAGCGCGCGCGCTGGCTCGCCATGAGCCCCTCCGCCGCGTTGCGCAGGAAGTCCAGGACCCGGGTGCGCGAGCGGTAGTAGCTCACCGGCTGGACCAGGCTGTTGTCCACCTTGAAGCCCAGCAGCACGGAGAGGATGCCGATCTCCTGGGAGCAGCTGTAGCGCTCGCCCGCGAAGTACTCGAGCAGGCTGGGCACGACCCGGGCGCGCATGACCCTCAGGCCGGCTTCGATGTCGAAGAAGCGCCGGCCGCAGAGCAGGCTGGCCCAGCGGCTGAGCAGGGAATTGCCCAGCCGCTTGTAGGCGGGATAGAGGGAGAAGTCGCGGCGCACCGAGGCCACGTCCCAGCCTCCGGCCTCCAGGTGCGCGCAGAGCTTGAGCGGGGCGTCGTCCGGGTACTGGCCGTCGGCGTCTACGAACACCACCAGGTCGGTGGGCCGCCAGCGCACGGCCTCCAGGCCCCGGGCGATGTGCACGAAGCCGGCCTTGAGCGCCGCGCCCATGCCCTGGTTCTCGGGCAGGGCGATGAGATTCCCCTGCTTGCCGGTCGTGGCGAGCCACTCCTGGGCGATGCGCGCGGAGCGGTCCGTGGAGCCGTCGTCCACCAGGACCAGGTAGTCAGCCCAGCGGCCGGCGGATTCCAGGACCGCGCCGAGAGTGGACTCCTCGTTGTAGATGGGGATGAGCGCGATCTTCATGTCTCCCTCCAGGAGTAGATCCGCACCCCGTTGACCTCCACGGGGTCGGAGGCGTAGCGCCGCAGCACGGCCTGCATCATGGCCTCGGCGCGCAGGAAGCCCGGCACGCGCGGGCTGAAGGTCTGCAGGCGGGGGTCCCAGAGCACCGCGGTCAGGCCCAGCCCGCGCAGGCGCTGGTATAGTTCTTCCGGGCCCGCGAGCTCCTCATAGCGGATGAGCATCTCGTTCTGGGGGTCGCCGACCAGGAACTGACGGTCGAGGTAGAAGGGGCGGACCTCCCGGTAGAGGAGGACGCGGGCGTCCGGCGGGAAGGTCCGGTTGATGTGGACCATGGCGGCATAGGAGCCCACGCTGCGGCTCAGGTACGCCTCTTGCGGGCTCTGGCCCGGCGCCCGGGGCCTCAGCCCCAAAGCCGGGAACAGGGCGTTGTTGGCCGAGAGCTCAGGCAGGGCCCAGAAACCGACCACGAGCACGCCGGCCGCGGCCCGGCGCCAGCCTCCCAGCTGCAGGCAGCGCTGCGCCCAGAGGCAGGCGAGCAGGCAGAGCCAGGGCATGAGCGGGATGAAGTAGCGCCAGTTCTGCACGGCCTGGAACCACAGCACCGTGAAGAGCCCGGCGTAGGCCAAGGTCCACCGGGCGAAGGGGTCTTGGCGCGCCGCGCGCCAGCTCGCGCCAGCCAGGACCAGCAGGGGGATGAGCAGCTCCCGGCTGGAATGGCGGAAGGTCTCCGCACTCCGGAACACGAGGTGGAACGGCAGCAGGAGCAGTTGGGGCCAGCCCGTGCCCACGCCCTCCAAGGTGGCCTGCTTGAGCCGCATGAAGATGTAGAGGTCCCGGAGGTCGCCGCCGAAGAGCGCCGGCAGGTAGGGCCAGACCGGGTTGCCGGTATAGAGATACGTGCGCAGGAACCACGGGACAGAGGCGAGGGCCGCGGCTGCGGCCCAGCCCAGCGCCCATCTGCGCCAAGCGGGCGGCCGGCGCAGGGCCGCATACGCCACCAGGACCGCCAAGGCCGCGGCCAGGAACACGCCCGTGGTCTTGGACACCGCGGCCAGCCCGGCGCAAGCGCCGGAGAGCCCGAGCCAGCGGCCCGGCCCGGTCTGCGCGGCCCGCCAGGCGGACCAGAAGGCGAGCATGGCGAAGAGCCCGACCCCGAAGTCCGTGCCCGGCGTGCCGCTGACGTTGATGACCGCGGGCTGCGCCAGGAAGAGGGCTACGGCCGCGGCGGCCGCGGGCCGCGAGCCGAGCCGGCTGCCGAATACCCAGAGCGCGGCGGCCATGAGGCCTTGGAACAGCAAGGACACCATGGCGGCCAGCTCCGGGGCCTGGAAGACCATGGCCGGGACGTAGAGCAGCTCCACGGCCATGGGGTCGAAGCCGTGGGAGAGCCAGCGCAGGGGCGCCAGGCCCCCGGCCTGGGCGTAGAGCTTGGGCAGCTCCAGGTGCACGGCCAAGGAGTCCCATTCCGTAGGCGGCGCGCTGGCCGAGGCGAAGCCGTAGAGCGCGGCCAGGATGACGGGCAGGGCGAAAAGGGCTTGGCCCCAGCCCAGAGGCCCAGGTGCCGAAAGCCCGAGGCGCCAGCCGCGCAGCTGCGTCCAGGCCAAGGCGGTCAGCAGGACCAGCAGCACGGCCAAAGGCGCGGGCCGCCAGAGGTGCAGGAGCCCGCAGAGAAAGAGCAGGTAGCTGAGCAGGCCCAGGCCCAGGCCCGCAGACAGAACCGCCTCCTCAGCCGGCTCCGGATGGTCCAGGCGCAGGCGCTTGAGCGCCAGCCGGCCCAAGCCCATGGACACGGCCAGCAGCCAGGCCAGGAAAGCGAGCCGGCCCAAAGCCTGGAGCGCCGCGAAGAGGACCCCGGGCCCCAGGCAGGCCGGGTTGGAGAAGATGTAGACCAGGACGCCGCGGTGGAGGAAGGCCCAGACCGCGAGCACGGCGAGGAAGAGGGCCAGCCTGGGCTTCATCGAACGGCGGTCTTCAGAACCCTGGGCTCAGGCCGGGGCAGGCGGTCTTCAGCCAGGCGGAGAGCTGGGCGTCCGTGAACTTGAAGGCGTGGTCTCCGCCGGAGGTGTAGTTGAACAGCTCGCGGTTCTTGACCGTGCAGGTCCGGCCCCGGCTGTCGCGGAAGGTGGACCCGGCGTTGGGCAGGCCCGAGGGCGATTCGCCCATGCGGAAGCCCGCGTCCAGCAGCAGCCCGGAGTATCTCGGGATCTCCACCCCGCCGCGCTCGGCCGGGTCGATCTTGGGCGATACGGTCACGGCCCCGCGCTCCAGGCCGGCGACCTGGGCCGTGGCCGGGTCGAAGTCCGCGCGGCCGCCGTCGGCCATGCGCACCGCGACGGTCCCGGCCGCCGGGTCCATGGCGAGC
>JAQUNT010000329.1 GCA_028717525.1 Elusimicrobiota bacterium | reverse complement strand
CCTGCTGGTCGCCGAGCCGCCCCTGGTCACCACCGGCATCGAGGAGGCCGTGGCCAAGGACTCCGGGGCCTGCGTCACGGCCAAACGCGCCGGGCGGGTCATCTACTCGGCCGGCGACCTCATCGCGGTGCACGCCGACGGCGCCAAGGAGGGCGACGGCGCCATCGACCTCTTCCAGCTGCGCAAGTACCGCCGCTCCAACCAGGACACCTGCATCAACCAGGCGCCCGCGGTCAAGACCGGCGACCACGTCAAGCCCGGCGACATCCTGGCCGACGGGCCGGGCACGGCGGGCGGCATGCTGGCCCTGGGCCGCAACCTCCTGGTGGGCTTCATGCCTTGGGAGGGCTACAACTTCGAGGACGCCATCCTCATTTCCGAGCGCCTGGTCAAGGAAGACCTCTTCACCTCCATCCACATCAGCGAGTTCGAGGTGGAGGCCCGCGACACCAAGCTCGGCGCCGAGGAGATCACCCGGGACATCCCCAACGTGGGGGCCGAGGCCCTGGAAGCCCTGGACGAGCAGGGCATCGTCATCCCCTCCACGAACGTGGCCCAGGGCGACGTCCTGGTCGGCAAGGTCACGCCCAAGGGCGAGCAGCAGCTCACTCCCGAGGAGCGGCTCCTGAAGGTCATCTTCGGCAAGAAGGCCGAGGACGTGCAGGACGCCTCCCTGCGCGTGCCGCCGGGCGTTTCCGGCAAGGTCATCGGGGTGCGCGTCTTCGTGCGCCGCGAGAAGCTCTCCAAGCCCGAGGAGCGCAAGCGCCTCGACGTCGTCACGGAGCGCCTGGACAAGGCCCTGGGCGCCCTGCGCCAGCACCGTAAGGACTCGCTGGCCGCTCTGGATGAGATGCCGGCCGCCAAGCGCCGCGGCGAGGAGGAGCGCCTCACCCTCTTCTACAAGATCATGGAGAAGAAGCTCCGCGACGACGCGGCGCGCGAGAAGGAGGGCGTCAAGCAGGGCGACGAGCTCGCCGTGACGGTCAACAAGGTGGTCAAGGTCTACATCGCCTCGCGCCGCAAGGTCCAGGTCGGCGACAAGCTGGCCGGCCGGCACGGCAACAAGGGCGTGGTGGCCAAGATCCTGCCCGAGGAGGACATGCCCTTCCTGCCGGACGGCACCGCGCTCGACGTGGTGCTCTCCCCGCTGGGCGTGCCCTCGCGCATGAACATCGGGCAGCTCCTGGAGATGATGCTGGGCTGGGCCGCCCACCACCTCGACGTGCAGACCATCAACCCGGTCTTCGACAGCGCGACCGAGAAGGACGTGCTGGAGATGGTGCAGAAGGCCAAGAAGGAACTGCGCGAGAAGGGCGTGCCGGAGAAGTACCTGCCCAGCGACGACTGCCGCATCACGCTCTACGACGGCCGGACCGGCGAGCCCTTCCACGAGAAGATCTCGGTCGGCTACATGTACATCCTGAAACTCAACCACCTGGTCGAGGACAAGGTGCACGCCCGATCCACGGGCCCCTACAGCCTCATCACTCGCCAGCCGCTGGGCGGCAAGGCCCAGTTCGGCGGCCAGCGCTTCGGCGAGATGGAGGTCTGGGCCATCGAGGGCTACGGCGCCGCCTACGCCCTGCAGGAGTTCCTGACCGTCAAGTCCGACGACGTGGCCGGACGCACCAAGATGTACGAGGCCATCATCAAGGGCGAGCCTCCGGCGGCGCCGGGGGTGCCGGAGTCGTTCAAGGTCCTGGTCCGGGAGTTGCAGGCCCTGGGCCTCAACGTCGAGCTCCTCAAGCTGGGCAAGGACGCCGATGCGGCGGCGGCCAAGAAGGAGAAGGCGAAGGAAGCGGTGAGCGCCGCGAGGAAGGCCTAAACCATGGGATATCTAGCGGTCGCGGAAAAGAAGCTGTCTCTGGGGGGCAAGAGGAAGAAGAAATCCGACACCCTCGATTTCTTCGATTTCGACGCCATCCGGCTCTCCATGGCCTCCCCGGACCAGATCCTGTCCTGGTCCTACGGCGAGGTCAAGAAGCCCGAGACCATCAACTACCGCACCCTCAAGCCCGAGCGCGACGGCCTATTCTGCGAGCGCATCTTCGGGCCCGCGCACGACTACGAGTGCGCCTGCGGCAAGTACCGCTGGGTCAAGTTCAAGGGCATCGTCTGCGACCGCTGCGGCGTCGAGGTGACCGAGGCCAAGGTCCGCCGCGAGCGCATGGGCCACATCGAGCTGGCCGTGCCCGTGGCCCACATCTGGTTCCTCAAGAAGACGCCCTCCCGCATCGGCATCGTGCTCAATATGAAGACGGTCGACCTCGAGCGGGTCATCTACTACGCCATGTACATCGTGCTGGAGGACTTCGTGGACTCCACCGGCCACACCGTGTACAAGGCCTGCGACCTGCTCTCCGAGGAAGAGGTGCGCAAGGCCAAGGCCGAGTTCAAGAGCAAGCTCAAGGTGGACATCGGCGCCGGGGCCATCCACACCCTGCTCTCGCGCGTCAAGCCCAAGGAGGAGGCCGCCAAGATCCTCGACGATATCCAGGACGTGGCCTCCGAGGCCGAGCGCTCGCGCCTCATCCGCCGGCTGCGCATCCTGCAGGGCTTCGTTGCGTCCGGCAACGAGCCCCAGTGGATGATCCTCACCCAGCTGCCGGTCATCCCGCCGGAGCTGCGTCCCCTCGTCCCCCTGGAGGGGGGCCGCTTCGCCACCTCGGACCTCAACGACCTCTACCGTCGCATCATCAACCGCAACAACCGCCTCAAGCACATCGAGGCCCTGCGCGCCCCCGAGGTCATGGTCTTCAACGAGAAGCGCCTGCTGCAGGAGGCCGTGGACGCCCTTTTCGAGAACGGCGCCCGCGGCCGCGTCGTGGTCGGCGCCGGCAACCGCCCCCTCAAGTCCCTCTCCGACATACTCAAGGGCAAGCAGGGCCGCTTCCGCCAGAACCTGCTGGGCAAGCGCGTGGACTACTCCGGCCGCTCCGTCATCGTGGTCGGTCCCAACCTCAAGATCAACCAGTGCGGCCTGCCCAAGGAGATGGCCCTCGAGCTCTTCAAGCCTTTCATCATCCGCGAGCTCATGAAGACCGAGAGCCTGACGCTGAAGGCGGCCAAGCGCATGTTCGAGAAGGTGCGCCCGGAGATCTGGGACATCCTGGAGTTCGTGACCAAGAAGCACCCGGTCATGCTCAACCGCGCCCCGACCCTGCACCGGCTGGGCATCCAGGCCTTCGAGCCCGTGCTCATCGAAGGCAAGGCCATCCAGCTGCACCCCCTGACCTGCGCGGCCTTCAACGCCGACTTCGACGGCGACCAGATGGCCGTGCACGTGCCGCTGTCCCAGGAGGCCCAACTCGAGGCCAAGGTCCTCATGATGGCCTCCAACAACATCCTGTCCCCGGCCTCGGGCAAGCCCATCGCCGTCCCGTCTCACGACATGGTGCTGGGCATCAACTACCTCACCAAGTACAAGCAGGGCGAGAGCGGCGAGGGGATGGTCTTCGCCGACACCGCCGAGGTCATCACGGCCCAGCAGAACCACCGGGTCGACCTGCACGCCCGCATCAAGGTGCGCGGCATCACCAGGGAAATCAACGAGGTGGAGGGCAAGGGCAAGAAGGCCGAGCCCGTCCCGGCGGACAAGTGGCACGACTGGACCACGGTCGGGCGGGTGCTGTTCAACCAGATCATCCCCCAGGAGCTGGGCTACATCAACGCCCCGCAGGGCAAGAAGGAGCTCTCCCGGCTGGTGGAGAGGTGCTACAAGCAGCTGGGGCACTACCGCACCGTGCTGCTGCTCGACGACCTCAAGCGCATCGGCTACCACTACGCGACCGCCGCGGGGCTGTCCATCTCCATCTCGGACATGCACATCCCGGCGCTCAAGAAGGAGAAGATCATCGAGGCCCGCAAGAAGGTCAAAGACATCGAGAAGCAGGCCAAGAACGCGCTGATCACCGAGGCCGAACGCTACAACAAGATCATCGATATCTGGACCCACGTCACGGACAAGATCTCGGACGTCATGTTCGACGAGATGAAGCGCGAGGAGTCCGAGAAGTTCGTTGCGGGCAAGCCGCGCTTCAACTCGGTCTTCCTCATGGCCGACTCCGGCGCGCGCGGCAGCCGCCAGCAGATCCGCCAGCTGG
>JAQUNT010000328.1 GCA_028717525.1 Elusimicrobiota bacterium | reverse complement strand
GCGAGGGATTCCGCTCGGAGGTTCATGGCTGGTATTCTAGCACCCTTGATTCGACGGCGCAATAAAGTTATTCTTAA
The DNA here is from genome assembly GCA_028717525.1 of Elusimicrobiota bacterium. Classification (GTDB taxonomy): domain Bacteria; phylum Elusimicrobiota; class Elusimicrobia; order UBA1565; family UBA9628; genus UBA9628. The sequence continues at coordinate 4,027 of JAQUNT010000328.1, read as the reverse complement.
TGGCCCCGCCAGAACTGCGGCGAGAGAGGGGCGCCCCCTACATAATGACGGACAGACCCGTTCCCATCCATCCGGACGTGGAGAAGGTCCTCATCGACCAAGCCGCCCTGCGTCATCGCGTGCGCGAGCTGGGGGCGGAGATCTCGCGCGACTACGCGGGCCGCCATCCCACTTTGCTGGGCATCCTCAAGGGCTCGGTGGTCTTCCTGGGCGACCTGCTGCGCTCCATCACCTTGGACTGCTCCGTGGACTTCATCAGCGTCTCGTCTTACTCCGGGCGAGGCTCGACGGGCGAGGTGCGCATGCTCCTGGACCTGCGCGAGAGCGCCGCGGGCAAGGACCTCATCATCGTCGAGGACATCATGGACTCGGGCCTGACCCTGCATTACCTGCTCGACAGCCTCAAGAACCGCAGCCCGCGGTCTTTGGAGGTCTGCACGCTCCTGGACAAGCCGGAGTGCCGCAAGGTCGCGGTGACGGCCAAGTACGTGGGCTTCCCCATCTCCAACGAGTTCGTGATCGGCTACGGTCTGGACTACAACGAGAAGTACCGCAACCTGCCTTACGTCGGGGTGCTCAAGAGTGGAAAATAAGAACATCAAGCAGCTCCTGGTCTGGGTCTTGGCCTTCGTCCTGCTCATCGCCCTCTTCCAGAACCTCAAGAACCCCCAGGCCGAGGCGGAGATCCCTTACTCCGTATTCAAGGCCAAGCTCCGCCAGGGCTTGGTGTCGGACGTCAAGGTGCGGCCCGACCTCATCCGCGGGGAGTTCAAGGCGGAGAACGGGCAGAGCCAGCGCTTCCGGACCCTGCCCATGCCCGACACCAAGCTGGTCGAGGACCTGGAGGCCAACAAGGTCCAGAATTTCCAGGGCGAGCCGGACCGCAGCTGGGTGACCGGCCTGCTGGTCAACGTGGGCTGGATCCTGCTGCTCTTCGCGCTCTGGTGGTTCTTCGTCATCCGCCAAGTCCAGGTGGGGGGCAAGCAGGCCCTCTCCTTCGGGCGCAGCCGGGCGCGGCGCATCGACGAGAAGAAGAAGGAGACCACTTTCGCGGACGTGGCCGGCGCCGACGAGCCCAAGGAGGAGCTCCAGGAGATCGTGGAGTTCCTCAAGAGCCCCGAGAAATTCGAGAAGCTGGGCGGCAAGATGCCGCGCGGCGTGCTCCTTTTCGGCGCGCCGGGCACCGGCAAGACCCTGCTGGCCCGGGCCGTGGCCGGCGAGGCCGGCGTCCCCTTCTTCTCCGCCTCGGCCTCCGAGTTTGTGGAGATGTTCGTGGGCGTGGGCGCCTCGCGCGTGCGCGACCTCTTCGACCAGGCCAAGAAGGCCGCCCCCGCGGTGATCTTCGTCGACGAACTCGACGCGGTCGGCCGCCACCGCTTCGCCGGCATCGGGGGCGGGCATGACGAGCGCGAGCAGACCCTCAACCAGCTGCTCATCGAGCTGGACGGCTTCGAGCAGAACCAGGGCGTCGTGCTCATCGCGGCCACCAACCGCCCGGACGTCATCGACCCGGCCCTGCTGCGCCCCGGCCGCTTCGACCGGCAGATCGCCATCCCCCTGCCCCATCTCAAGGGCCGCGAGGAGATCCTCAAGGTCCACGCCCGCAAGATCAAGATGGGCGCCGACGCCGACCTCTCGGTCATCGCCCGGCGCACCCCGGGCTTCTCCGGCGCGGACCTGGCCAACGTGATCAACGAGTCCGCCCTGCTGGCCGCGCGTCGCAACAAGGTCGCCGTGGAGCTCGCCGACCTCGAGGAGTCCATCGAGCGCGTGGTGGCCGGCCCCCAGCGCAAGTCGCGCATCATGTCCGAAGGCGAGAAGAAGGTGGTGGCCTACCACGAGTCCGGCCACGCGGTGGTCGCCAAGCTCCTGCCCAATACCGATCCGCTGCACAAGGTCTCCATCGTCTCCCGCGGCCACGCCCTGGGCTACACCCTGCAGCTGCCCAAGGAGGACAAGCACCTGACCTCGCGCAGCGAGATCCTCAACCGCCTCGTCGTGCTGCTGGGCGGGCGCTGCGCCGAGGAACTGGTCTTCAGCGACATCACCACGGGCGCGGCCGACGACCTGTCCAAGGCCTCGGCCTACGCCATCCGGATGGTCACGGAGTTCGGCATGAGCGAGAAGGTCGGCCCGCTCTCCCTCAAGGAGCCGGACCGCGAGATCTTCCTGGGCCGCGACATCTCCCAGGGCGCGGCCTACTCGGAGAACACGGCCGAGCTCATCGACTCCGAGGTCAAGCGCATCGTCGTGGAGGCCCAGGCCAAGGCCCGCGAGCTGCTGAGCGCGCACCGGCAGAAGCTCGACGCCCTGGCCGCCAAGCTCATCGAGGTCGAGTTCTTGTCCGGAGAAGAGATCGATGCCCTGTTCCAAACGGCGGCCGCCTAACCCCCTTCCGGCTTCGGGGATGGGTTTCTGGGCCCTCCTTAAGCAGCGTCGCAGCACCCCCCTGGTCATGGGGATCGTCAACGTCACGCCCGACTCTTTCTATCCCGGCAGCCGCTTCAGCCCGCGGGAGGCGGTCGACGAGGCCCTGCGCCAGGTCGAAGCCGGGGCGGACCTGGTGGACATCGGCGGGCAATCGACCCGGCCGGGCTCGGCCCCGGCGCCGCTCGAGGAGGAGCTGGCCCGGGTGGTCCCCGTATTCGAGGCCCTGGCCGGCCGGATCCAGATCCCGCTGTCCGTCGACACGGACAAGGCGCGCGTGGCGAGGGAGTGCCTGGCCGCCGGCGCCGCGGTCCTCAACGACGTCTCGGCCTTGCGCCAGGACCCGCTGATGGCCGAAGTGGCGTGCCGCGCGACCGCGGTCATCCTGATGCACCGCGGGGGCGACTCGCCCAAGACCATGCAGGACGCCCCTCGCTACGGCGACGTGGTGGCGGAGGTCGGGGCCTTCCTGGCCGGGCGGCGCGAGGCCTTCCGGCGCGCGGGGGGCGACGGTGACCGGCTGCTCTTCGACCCGGGCATCGGCTTCGGCAAGTCTTTGGACCACAACCTCTCCCTCCTGAGGCACCTCGGCGACCTCGCGGCGCTGGGCCCCGTGGTGCTGGGCGTTTCGCGCAAGTCCTTCCTGGGGCTGGTGACGGCGGACGGCGGGCCGCAGGACCGGCTGGAAGGGTCCTTGGCCGCGGCCTGCTGGGCCGCCTTGCAGGGGGTCAGCGTCCTGCGCGTGCACGACGTGCGCGCCACCAGGCGGGCGCTGGCCGCTCTCGACGCCGTCCTGGGGGCGCGCTAGCATGCCCCATCTTTTCGGGACCGACGGCGTGCGGGGCATCCCCGGGCGCTATCACCTCGATGCGGGGACGGGGGCCGAGATCGCCCAGGCCGCGGCGCGCCGGCTGCTGGCGCGGGGCTCGCGCAACGGCTCCCGGCCCGTCGTGCTCATGGGGCGGGACACGCGCGGCTCCGGCCCGGCCTTGGCCCGCTGGCTGGTCGAGGGCTTCGCCGCGGCCGGCTGCCGGTCCTGGGACCTGGGCGTGGTCCCCACGCCGGCCCTGGCCTACCTGACGCCCCGCGCCGGAGCCCTCTGCGGAGCCGTGGTCTCGGCCAGCCACAACCCGGCCAAGTTCAACGGCATCAAGTTCTTCACCAGCGACGGCTACAAGATGTCCCCGGAGCTCGAGGAGGAGGTCGAGGCGGGCCTTTCCCCCGCGGGCCGCGCCTGCCTCAGACGGCGCGGCGTTCGGGCCGAGGACGGGAGGGTCCTGGTGCGGCGCTACGAGGATTTCCTGCGCAGCACCTTCCCCGCGACGGAGGACCTGTCCGGCCTGCGCGTGGTCCTGGACTGCGCCAACGGGGCCGCCACCCGCATCGCGCCGCCGCTCTTCGCGGGCCTGGGCGCGCAGGTCCTGCCCCTGGGCTGTTCCCCGGACGGCCGCAACATCAACGCGGGCTGCGGGGCGCTGCATCCGCAGCGCATGCAGGCCGCGGTCCGCCGCCTGCGCGCCGACTGCGGGATCTGCTTCGACGGCGACGCGGACCGCGCCATCTTCGCCGATGAGAGAGGGCATCTGCTCGACGGCGATAA